>CADCUW010000707.1:6591-8742 GCA_902805985.1 uncultured Rubrobacteraceae bacterium | reverse complement strand
GGGGCCGGACCTCGAGAGGTTGGAGGTCCCGATCACGTCCCTGGCGTTGGACCGGGACGTGGACTTCGCGACCTTCCACGCCGACCCCTCAGACGACGAGCCCGGCGACCACCTCGGAGACGAGGAGGCGCCCCAGGGCTACGCCCCGAACCAGTCCGACGCGCCAGAAGCCACCGAGCACGACGGCCAGTTCGTCACCACGCCCACGGACCCCGACGAGGCCGTCTCTCTGGACGAGGAGGCGTCCACGGAGGCCGACGAGGCTGGCGGTTGGCAGGATGAGGAGTTCACCACCGTCGAGTCCGGCTACCCGCGCACCGACGTCTACATAGACCCTGACACCGGGGACGAGGAGGTGGACCCCCTCCTGAAGGAGAACGAGACCCTCAAGGACGACGTGGAAGACCTTATCGTCGACACGAGCCTGCGGGTGCGCCGGGCGCAGGACGGCGTCGTCGAGCTCACCGGCTCGGCGGCCAACCAGGAAGAGCTGGACGGGAACGTGCAGGAGATCATGGGCCTGGACGGGGTCGGCGACGTGGACACCACAGACGTGGACGTCGGCTGAGGCCGGATCGCGAGACGCAGGATCGCGAGAAACCGCTGACGCCGGGCGCGACGGCCCCGTCCGGCAGCGTCCGCCTGCGGACCCGGGGATCACGCGCGTGGCTGGACTTTTTCCGGGCCAACGAGGACCCGGAGATCCTGCCCGGCGGAGGCCCACGGCTCTCCGGGGAGGAGCGGGCCGCCGTGGTGGGCTCCGTTCAGGAGTTCCAGCTGGGCGAGAACTCGGAGGGCAAGCACCTGCACAGGCTCGCCAGGAGGCACGCCGAAAAGAGCGGGGACGGCGACTACCTGCTGGCCGTCGAGTACTTTATCCGGGAGGAGCAGCGGCACGCGGGGTACCTGAGCCACTTCCTGGCCTTTGAAGGTTTCGGCACCGTAAAGGGGAGGTGGGCCGACGCCGTCTTCAGGAGGCTGCGCCGCCTGGCCAACCTCGAGGTCTCGGTGGGCGTGCTCGTGACGGCGGAGATCGTCGCGAAGGTCTACTACGCGGCGCTGGGCGAGGCGACCCGCTCTCCGATGCTGCGCGCGATCTGCGGGCGCGTCCAGCGCGATGAGGAGGCGCACGTACGGTTCCAGGCCGAGCGGCTGGCGATCCTGCGCCGCGACCGCTCCCGGCCCGGCATGTCCCTCACGCGCCTGCTCCACCGGGCGCTCTTCTGCGGCGTCTGCCTGGTGGTGTGGAGGAACCACGGCGACGTCATCCGGTGCGGCGGCCTCGGGTTTCGGGCCTACTGGCGGCGCTGCTGGGACGAGTTCGGCGAGGCCCGACGCGCGATGGAACCGGCCGGGTACGAGGACCTCTAGAGAACGGTTTCGACCGGGTCGCTCTTGCTGTAGTATTTTTCTCATCGTCAAAAGGTGAGGAGAAAAAATGCGAAGGGCGTCTCTCTTGTTCGCGGTCGTGGCGGTGGCGGTTCTCGTATGCGCGGGGGCGGCCTCGGCGATAACCAACGGACAGCCAGACGGTGACCGGCACCCCAACGTCGGCGGCCTCGTCAACGACACGCAGTACTCCGACGGCACCTGGCTCTACTGCTCGGGAACCCTGATCTCACCCACCGTCTTCCTGACCGCCGCGCACTGCGCCGACGACGGGGCCAGGGTGCGCATCACCTTCGATGCGGCATACGAGGACGGCGACAAGACCTACGCCGGCACGTTCCACGCCGACCCGGCCTACCCCGGCACCTCAGCGGACTCCCACGACATCGCCGTGGTCGTCCTCGACAACCAGATCAAGGGCATCAAGCCGGCGGCTCTGCCGGGGTCAGATTCGCTCTCGGCGCTGTCGAGAGACCAGAAGTTCACCTCGGTCGGGTACGGCGCGTACGAGGTCACGAACGGTCCGGGCGGCCACCGGTACCTCTACGACGACGTGCGCCAGTTCGCCACAGGCACGCTCAACGCCACCAACAAGACCTGGCTGCGCATCTCCATGAACCCCTCGACCGGCAACGGCGGCACCTGCTACGGCGACTCAGGCGGCCCGAACTTTCTCGGCAACACCGGCGTCATAGCGGCCATCACGATCACCGGCGACGCCGTGTGCCGCTCGACAAACGTGGTCTACCGCCTCGACACCCC
>CADCUW010000707.1:0-6491 GCA_902805985.1 uncultured Rubrobacteraceae bacterium | reverse complement strand
GCGCTCCAGCGCGTATCCCCCCTCCTCCAGCCAGTCGAAGACCGTGCCGGCGGGCACGGGGTCGGGGTTGGCGAGGTGGAAGGTTCCACCGGACGCGTCCGGGTTTGCGGCAACGGCGAGTATCGCGGCGGCCACGAAGTCAACGGGCGTCATCTCCATCCTCCAGCCCTCTATCTCCGGGGCGGCGCCGAGACGCAGGGACTCGGAGAGGATCGCGCCCTGAAGGTCGCGCGGGTTGGAGGCGCCACTCTCCGAGTGGCCCGAGATGAAGCCCGGCCGGTAGACGCGGGCCGGCAGGCCGCGGTCCGCCGCCTCGCGAACGAGCTTCTCGGCGACCCACTTGGACCGGCCGTAGCCGTCCCCGCGGGCTTCCGCGAGGGAGTCGAGGTCCGTGTCCTCCCCGCAGAGGCCCGCGTTGGGGGGAAAGATCCCATCGGTAGAGACGAAGTGGAACGGCTTTGTCTTGTGGCGGCAGGCCAGGCGCAGCGCCTCGCGCGTGCCGCCCACGTTCGGCGCCTCGAGCGCTGAGTAAGGGTAGACCAGGTTCACGGCCGCGGCGGCGTGGATCACGAGGTCCGCCTCGCGCGCCAGCGCGTCGAACTTCTCATCGCCCATCCCGAGCAAGGGCTCGCCGAGATCCCCGACGACCGGCACCACGCGGTCCATCCGGCCTGTCGGTATCCCGTAGGATTCCAGGTTGGAGGCGATGGTCTCGAGCGGGTCCTCATCGCCCCGCCCCCGGACGAGGCAGTGGACCCGGGCCTCCGTAGAAGAGAGCAGCCCTTCGAGGAGAAAGGCCCCGAGAAAGCCCGTGGCACCCGTCAGAAAGACGTTTTCGGCTTGGGGCGGAGTGATCACCTCTACCTCGCCTTCCGGCGAGATATCCGGCTCGAGGACGGCCTCGGCGCGAAGGTCGAGCTCCGGAGTAGAAGCGGTGTCGCCGTCGCGCTGGAGGGCTTCGATCCTGTCGCACAGGCCTCGTACGGTCGGGTCTTCCATAAAGAGCGGCATCGAGACGTGGACGCTGAATCCCTCTTCGATCTGGGCCGAGAGCCCGGCGGCGGCGAGCGAGTGACCGCCGAGGTCGAAGAAGTTGTCTCCCGCCTCGACCTCACCCTCGTCCAGGCGGAGTACCTCCTCCCAGATGCCCTTGAGCAGGTTCTCCTTCTCCGCGCGCGACGCGTCGGCGGGGAGCGTCGCGGCCTTCAGGTCCCTCTCGGCGCGGGCCTGGCGGGGCGGGGGCTGCGGGAGCCTCCTGCGGTCCACCTTGCCCGAGGTCGCCTGGATCGGGAGCGCGTCGAGCGCCACGTAGACCGCGGGAACGGCGTAGTGGGGCAGTACTTCCCGCAAGACGCCCCGGATCTCCTTGCTCCGGCCCGTCTCGGGGTTGAGGCTCCAGCCGGAGAAGCGGTGGTCGTCCTTCGGTTCGGGGACCACGTAGGCGACGAGGCGCTTGTCCTCGCCCTCGTCGCCCTCGGAGACCACCACGCACGCCCTGACGGCGACGTTCTCCTCGATGGCCGCCTCCACCGCGCCGAGCTCGACGTTGTAGCCCCTGATCCTGACCCGGAAGTCCGCCCGGCCGAGGATCTCCAGGTGCCCGTCCGGCAGGATGCGTCCCCTGTCGCCGGTCCTGTACATCCGCGCCCCGTCCTCCCCGGCGAACGGGTCGGGCACGAAGCGCTCGGCGGTCTTCTCCGGCAGGTTCACGAAGCCCCGGGCGAGCATGTCCCCCCCGACGACGACCTCGCCGGGCTCCCCTTCTGGCACCCGCCGGAGGTCGTCGTCCAGGATGTACAGGCGCTCCGGTCGCGCGGGCAGGCCCACCGGGCAGTACGTCGAACCCGGACGATCCACTGCTTCGCCCAGCTCCGTCACCGCGACCTCGTGGGTCTCGGCGATGCTGTAGAGGTTGAAGGAGCGGGCGTGGGGCAACGTTTGGAGCAGGCGCCGCGCCAGCGTCTTGGTGACCACCTCGCCGCAGACCCAGATCGTCTTCAGGTCGGGGAGGCGCTCGGCGAGATCCGGCCCGCTCCAGTCGAGGACCGCCTCAGTGAGGGACGAAGTCATCTGGATCTCGGTGATGCGGTGCTCTTCCAGGTACCGCACCAGGGCCGGGGGATCGTAGATCACATCGTCCCCGATGACGTAAGAGGCCCCGCCCCGCAAGAGCGGCCTCAACACCTCCCACACGAAAAATACGCTGCACCCGACCCGGTCCCCCACCCCGTAGTCGCTGATCCCGTAGCGCCACAGGTACGAGAGCACCGGCGCCCGGTGCGGGTTCGCGATGCCCTTCGGCTTGCCCGTGGTCCCCGACGAGTAGGGTATGAAGGCCAGGTTCTCCCGGTCCACCCGCTGAGGCGCGGTATCTTTGTCGGGCGTCCCCGGCTCGTCCACATCCATCCGGAAGCTCTCCTGCCAGTCGGGCAAACGCCCGGCGTGGGCGTCTTTGGTGAGGACGAGGGAGGGCTCGCAGTCGGAGAGGACGTCCTCCAGTTGCGACGCCGGGTAGGCGAGCTCCAGGGGCACGTACGCGCCGCCGGCCTTCATGGCGGCCAGGATCGCCACTACGTACTCCGCGCAACGCTCCATGTACACGCCGACGGCCGCGTCCGGCGCGACGCCGACGCTCCGCAGGTGGGCGGCGAGCACGTCGGCCCGCCGGTCCAGTTCCGCGTAGGTCAGCGTGGTATTCGCGTCCACCACGGCGGTCGCATCAGGGGTCTCTTGCGCCTGGCGTTCGAAGAGTTCATGCAGGCAGAGGTGCCGTTCGTTCATGCCGGGTCTACCGTTCGCCCGCGGGGCGAGAAGTGCCCATCCGTCGCGGCACGGGCGGTCCGGCCCTGCCGACCGAGATGCAAGATACGCTTACGTCAACCGTGGAAACCGTCGCTCTGCCCATTCCCAAAACGTCCTCTCCTGATCCTCTGTTCACGACAAAAACGATGCTGTGATCTGCTCAGGTTGCGACAGGACGCCGCGGAGAAAGCGTCAGGACCACGCCCCGGTCGAAGACCGTTGCGGGCGAAGAGGCCCGGATACGACGGTGCACATAGTACCCCGTATGCACACCAGTTCCACCGGTTATGCCGAAGATATCTTTAAAGTTTTGTTAAGTTTCGTGAAGCCGGTCGGAGACGCTACCCTCCCAGGGCGCCGATAATCTCCTGAACGCTCACGTAGAGGAAGATCAGGACGGAGACGCCGAGGACCAGGTTCGAGAGCAGGCCGCTGCGGAACTCGCGCGGGACGCGGAGGTTCAGGAGCCAGAGGAGCGTTATGGCGAGGAACGGCATGAACAGCGCGCCGAGGGAGGCGTAGATGATCACGATGGCGACCGGCTCGTCGAAGGAGAGCAGCAGCATGGGCGGGAAGGTGATCCAGACGAGAAAACCCCTGAAGTACGGGCTCGTCTCAGAGAGGTACTCCTCTCCCTCTTCCTCGGGCACCCGGCGGAGGGTCCTCACGAGGTCGCCGAAGAGATAGGCTCCGCCGTTCCAGGCCCCTGTGATCGAGCTCGTCGCCGCGGCCCAGAAGCCGATGAGGAAGAGCCAGCTCGCCACCGGACCGAAGCGCTCGGAGATGGGGTCGGAGAGGGCGACGAGGCCGCCCTCGTCGCTGATGCTGTTCCCGTTGGCGAAGAGCAGCTCGGCCCCGATTACCAGCATCGCCACCATAAAGATACCGGTCATGATGTAACCGACGCCGAGGTCTGTGCGCATCATCGGGATCCAGGACGGCCGCCGCCAGCCGCGCTCGCGTACCCAGTAGGTGTAGGAGACGAGCGTGAACGTACCGCCGACCCCGCCGATGACCGCGAGCACGAACGGCAGCGAGCCCTCCGGCATCCTGGGCACGATCGTACCTAGCGCCAGCTCGCTCAGGCTCGGGGTGAGCAGGATCGCGAGCCCCACCACGGTCAGGAACATCACGCCGACGAAGACCTCCATCACGCGCTCGAAGAGCCTGTACCGTCCGAGGACGCAGATGCCGAAGCCGAAGACCACCGAGTGCAGGACGGCCCACAGCCAGAACGGCATGAGGCCCGGGAACATAGCGTCCACCGCCAGGGCCGAGGCCGAGGGGGCCGCAGCCCCGAAGAAGAAGGTGACGAGCGCCAGGTAGACGATAAAGTAGATGCTCGCCCACCACCCCATCGAGTGCCAGCCTTCGAGGATGGTCGTCCTGGTCGCCATGTACCAGCGCCCGAGCCCTTCAGTGAGGGCGAACTTCAGGGCCGCGCCGAGGATGACCGCCCAGATCAGGATGGTCCCGAACTCCGTGCCGGCCGTGAGCGAGGAGACCATGTCCCCGGCCCCCACCCCGGTCGCCGCCACGACGAGACCCGGCCCGATAAGTTTCAGCCGGCCGCCCCAGCTAGCCGGGGCCTCCCCCGCGGCAGCCTCCCCGGTGGGCCTCTCGGTAACGTCCGCCATGGGCTCCCCTTCCCGAAAACCGTTCCCCTGGGTGCATTACACACTAACAACGGCGCGGGCACAAATCGGGCTGCCAGGCCCGGATTTTTGCAGCCTGCGGGCGGCGGCCTCTCGTCGTGGCTCTAGGAAGCGTGGCGGACGACGGTCCGGATCTCGAGCCCTCCCCGCACCCGCTGCGTCAGGTCCACGGTCATCTCGACGGGCTCGCAGGCGGCCACGAGGTCTTCGAGGAGCGTGGCGGCGAGGTCCTCGGCGAAGGCGCCCTTCTCGCGAAAGCCCCACAGGTAGAGCTTCATGGCCTTTGACTCCAGCAGACGCCCCCTCGGACGGTACGACAGCTTCAGGTCGTAGAAGTCTGGCTGGCCCGTTACCGGGCAGATCGCGGTAAGCTCATCCGTCGTGAACTCCACGACGGCGTCCTTGTCGCCGTGGGACCAGGGAACCGTGTCGATCTCATCCGCCCCTATGGGACCCCGGACGTCCCGCCCCAGTACCCGCTCGTCCTCTCGCTGCATGTAAGCCTCCTCGCTCCGGTCGCGCTTTTCGGGCTATGTTAACCGACGTCCGGGCGAAGCTTCCTGGAACCTCCGCACGAGCACGGCGTTGCCCAGGAGCAGGAGCACCAGCTCGGAGACGGCGACCGAGCCGAAGGCGACGAGGTAGGGCAGCCCGGCGGCGAAGTGGAGCACCGTCGCCACGCCGGCTGAGATGACGAGGGCGAAGAGCGCGCTCGCGACGTACGTCCCGACCAGGCCCCCGACGCGACGCGCGACGGCCCAGCAAAGGACGCCGCCCGCGAGGTTCACGACGGGCATGAGGACCAGCTCTAGCCCGCCGGCCACGGGGCTGAACAGGTTGACGAGCCCCACCCCGACCGCGAAAGCGGGGATGGTCGCGGGGTACATGATGACCAGCGGCTTCAGGACCTCCCCGAACCGGAACTGCACGGGGCCGAAGGCGAGGGGCGCCACGAGGAGGCTCAGGACGACGTAGAGCGCCCCAACCACGCCGGCCACCGCGACCCTTCGGGCCGGGCCGCCCTTGGCGGGGTCCATCAGGGACACACTATCGTCCTTCCGGACCCTGGGCCAGGGCGCAGCCGTCCTTGCGGGGGTCGCTGCCGCAGGCGCGGACGCCGTCTTCGTGGACCCGGATCAGCTGCGCCCCGCCCACCGGGACGATGTAGTCCTCACCGACCTCGACGTCGTGCCCCTTCTCCCTGATCCGTTCGACCTCGTGCTCCGGAAGACGGCCCTCGACGAACAGCGTCCCGTCGAGGTGGAGGTGGCGCGGGTGGTCCACGGCCTCCTGGGCGCTCATGCGATGGTCTATGAGGTTCGAGAGGACCTGGGCGTGGCCCTGGGGCTGCATCGGCCCGCCCATGTTCCCGAAGACGGCCCAGAGGGCGCCCTCGCGCGTGGCGAGGCCCGGGATGATCGTGTGCATCGGGCGCTTGCCGGGGGCGAGCCCGTTCGGGTGGCTCGGGTCGAGGCGGAAGGAGAGGCCCCTGTTCTGGAGGCACACACCAGTGCCGGGGGCGACCACGCCGCTGCCGAAGCCCATGTAGAGACTGTTTATGAAGGAGCAGCCGTTGCCCTCGGCGTCCACGGCGCAGAGGTAGGTCGTGTCCTCGCCCAGGGGCGGCTCGGGGGAGGCGACGGCCGTGCGTTCGGGGGAGATGCTCTCGCGCAGGGCGTCGGCGTACTCCTTGGAGATCAGGCGCTCCGTAGGTACCGGCGGGTCGAGCCAGAACTCGGGGTCGCCTATCTCCTTGTAGAGATCCCCGTACGCCAGCTTCTTGGCCTCGACCTCCAGGTGGACGCGGTCGGCGCCCGAGGGGTCGAGGGCGGCGAGGTCGAAGCCTTCGAGGAGGTTGAGCATCTCAAGGGCCGCGATGCCCTGGCCCGGGGGTGGGATCTCGTAGACCCGCACGCCCCGGTAGTCCGTCGAGATGGGCTCGACCCACAGCGTCTCGTGGGCGGCGAGGTCCTCCTCGGCCAGGTACCCGCCCGCCTCTTGCGCGGCTTCGGCCATGCTTCGGGCGATGCGGCC
>CADCUW010000706.1 GCA_902805985.1 uncultured Rubrobacteraceae bacterium | reverse complement strand
GATGCGCGACGACTACAAGAAGCTCCTTCCGGACGACCCCCGCGTCGAGGGGCTCGCTGAGACCACCCGCCTCTTCGAGGAGTCGGTGCTGGAGTTCGAGGGCGACATCCCGCTGGCCGAGGGATCTTCCGTGCTCCTGCACGGGCACTGCCACCAGAAGGCGCTCGTCGGCACGGGGCCGACGGAGAGGGCGCTCGCGCTCGCGCCGGGGACGGAGGTCGAGGTGGTCGACTCGGGATGTTGCGGGATGGCGGGGCTCTTCGGCTACGAGAAGGCCCACTACGACGTCTCGATGAAGATGGGGGACAGGCGGCTCTTCCCGGCGGTCAGGGAGGCGGAGGGCCGAGTCATCGTCGCGCCGGGGACGAGTTGCCGCGAGCAGATCCAGGACGGCACCGGCCGCCGCGCCCTCCACCCGGCCGAGTACCTGGCGAGCCGCCTCGAAAACCGGCGTGCCTGAGCGCCCGCCGGCCGCGGCGCTGTGGTTCGCGTTCCAGGGGGACCGTCTCCTCGTCTTCGAAGGGGACGAGCCGCGGGTGCCGCGGGCTTTCACCCCAGAAGAGATCGGGATAGAGGCTCTCTTCCGCCAGCCCGTGGGTTCCCTGAACGGCAGCCCGTGCTGGGCCGCGGAGGTGCCGGATCGGGTGGAGGCGCCCGAGGGTGCTGCGTTCGTGGACCTGCGGGCCATCTTCGCGGCCGTGAACGAGCCTTTCTTCGCGGTGGCCGGGCGGGCGAAGCAGGTCGTGAATTGGCACGCCACGCACCGCTTCTGCGGGAGGTGCGGGGGGGAGACGGAGCCAGCCGCGGGCGAGCTGGCGATGCGGTGTACGAGGTGCGGGATGATGCATTATCCGCGGGTCAGCCCGGCCGTGATCGTGCGCGTTCGGCGCGGAGGGAAGATCCTGCTCGCGCGTTCGCCCGGCTTTCCCAAGGGGCTGCGCAGCGTGCTCGCCGGTTTCGTCGAGCCGGGCGAGTCGATAGAAGAGACGATTCATCGAGAGGTGCGCGAGGAGGTAGGCATTGAGGTCGAGAGCCTCCGGTACTTCGGCAGCCAGCCGTGGCCCTTCCCGAACTCGCTCATGATCGGCTTCACCGCGGACCACGCCGGCGGGGAGATCAGGCCGGAGCCTGATGAGATAGAGGACGCCGGCTGGTACCGCGCCGGCGATCTCCCCCAGCTTCCCCCGAGGGTCAGTATCGCCCGGCGCATGATCGACGACTTCGTGGACGAGACGGGGGGCTAGGCCCCGTCCCCAGATAGTCGACCCCCAGGGTTACGAACTCTTACCCTCTTCGTATTCGAGCAGTTCGTCTAGGGTCGAGTACAACAGCCGTAACCGCTCCTCCCTAAGGATGGCGCCGTACTCTGCTTCAATCTCGCGCTTGATGTCAGCGGCGTCCCGGAGGAAACGCCAGCCGGCGTCCGTAAACTCACCCGTGTTGCCCTACTGTCGTTGGGATCCGGCCTCCGTTCGACGTAGAAAGGTTGGAGGCGAGCGGGACGGCGGGTAACTTTGCGGGTGGGGTGGCGACGCCCGGGCGTGGCGCGAAGGAAGTGAGCGTGATCCGGCAGCGGCAGGCGCCGAGCGCCGCGAACCTGCCTCACTCGCACGACCGCGAGGAGGTCATGGTCGTGTTGACCGGGACGGTCAAGGTGACAGCCGAGAAGAAGGAGGCCAAACTCTCCGCCGGGGATGCGCTGATCGTACCGGCGAACACGGTGCATTGGATCGAGACCATCGGCGACTCCGAGGCCGAGTGGTTCCTGGCGGCCCCCGCGGGTGTACGTTTCTTGTTCCCCGACGGCCGGGTAGCCTCGCCTGCCCGGGCGAGATGACACGCTGACCGCCGAGCGTCCGTGTACCCGTTAATCGTGACACGGGTCCCCCGCGTGGGATAATCCCGTGGAACATGGATCCCAGGTACAACATCTCTAGCGGGACGGAGTGGGAGCGGGTCGTCGGGTACTCGCGGGCGGTGAGGCGGGGCCCGTTCGTCTACGTCTCGGGGACGACGGCCACCGACGGCAGCGGCGGTTTCGTCG
>CADCUW010000705.1 GCA_902805985.1 uncultured Rubrobacteraceae bacterium | reverse complement strand
GCGCCGCTTTCCGAGCCTCCGGTGCGCTTCTTGCCCTTCTTGTCGCCGGACATCTTGTCCTTGGCGGCCTTCATCGCTGCCTCTTTGATCTTGTTACCTATGCCGGCCATGTTGGCCTCCCTTCTCTGAGGTGCGCGTTTCTATCCTTCTACGAAGTGGTCTCTGTCTCTTGCTCCATCTCCTTGCGGAGGGTCCCATGATCTTTGTTGTTCTGAGGGGATTGTCTTGCGCATATATGTGTACCCTGCGCATAAGGAGGCTAAACATACCACTCGGCATAGGACCGGGGCCACACGAACTTTCGAGAACCCCCTCAAGGCGAACTTCGGAGAATAAGACAAGAAGGGGCGGGACTTATCCAAAGATGGACCCCGGCCCGAGTCGTTACGTGGCTTTACGAAGGCGACGGGCTGCCAGACTCCGCGTCCTCGTCATCGTCGGAGGCGAACTCGACCCTGCCTTCTTCTCCCGGAGCACCGGTTCCGGGCTCTGGTGTTCCGCCCCCGGACCTTCGATCTCCCACGGGGTCTTGCTGTTGGCTTGTGGCGGCGGTCTCCGTGTCGGTCTCCGTGTCGGTCTCCGTGTCGGTCTCCGTGTCGGTCTCCGTGTCGGTCTCCGTGTCGGTCTCCGTGTCGCCCTCTTCGTCGCCTCCCCGGCTCTCGGCTTCGCTCCTGCCCCGCTCGGCTTCCAGGGTGCGCCTCTGGGCTTCTTGAAGTCTCCTCTCCGTTTCCCGAGATTGTTCCTGGACCTGCTCGGCCCGCTTCTCGGCCTCCTCGGCCCGGCTTTCGGCTTCGCTGGCCCTTTTTTCCGCTTCCGTGGCCCGCCTCTTGGCCACGCTTGCGCTCTTCTTAGCCTCCTCGGTCTGGCCCTCGGCCTCGCTCCTGGCCCGTTCGGCCTCCCCGGCCCGTGCCTCGGCCCGCTCGGCCCGCGTCTCGGCCTGTTCGGCTCGCGTTTCGGCCTCCTCGATGTGCCCCCGGGCCTCATCGACCCGCCTCTGGGTCCTCGACGCGCCCCCCTGGTAGAAGGAGAACACGGAGTCGAGGAGGTCCATGTAGTTGTCCGTGGACGCCCGCGCGAGGGCCGAGGTAGTCTCCTGCGCGAGCCGCTGCTGGCTGGCCAACTGCCGCGCCATCTGCGATGTGCCCCCGGCCTGGGCGCTGAGGTTGCCGATCACGGTATCGAAGAAGTACTCGATCTGTTGGGCGCCTACCTGCTGGGCCACCACGGCGTTGTCGGACGCCGTCCTATACGCTGCCAGGAGAGCATCGGTGAACTCCTGGGCCGCCCTGTTCATCCTCTGCTGCTGTTGGTCGTCCACTCGGCTTTGTGCCTCCCGTGCTTCGTGTCCGTACGGGCCTTCGGTACCCTTCTCGGCGTCCGGCTACACGGGGCGGCCTGCCCCCGGAGGGTGGGCTAGATACCGAAGGCTTCTTGCGAACTTAGGCGAACCTTAACCTTCCACGCGCTCCAGTGAATAGGGTCCGTTTAGCCGAGGTTAACGAACGGTTATAAATGCGTTACAAGCTCTTGCATGCGCCGGCGAACCTGCTACGGTGGGTATATGTAAAGTGCACCTAATGACGAACACGGCGGGACCTTACGCCGAAGGAGGCCAATGACCGACCGCAACCGCCCCACGGAATCCGCCACCGAGATGCCCACCCCCCTTAGTGTGTCTACAGCGTCGTGGAGGACGCCCGACGCTATGACGCCTACTTGGAGGAGAATCCTCAAGGGAACTACGACCACGAGCTCGCGGACTTCCTGCTCGAGCTGCAGGACGAGACCGGCAGGAGGGGCAAGCGCGCCGAGGACCTGCTCGCCCAGCGGCTCGCCGACGGCGGGGTCCAGTAGCCGCACGCCGTCGAAAGCACGGGGCGCGAAGCGCGGGGCCGGAGACCGTGAGGTTTGACACAGGACATATGTGTGGTAGGAACATAGTAGCAAGCTCTTACAAAACTTACGACCACGGAGGTACACGGTGGAAGCCACCGCCAAGAACGTAGACAAGATGACGCGCACCGCCCGAGAGATGGCCGAGGCTC
>CADCUW010000704.1 GCA_902805985.1 uncultured Rubrobacteraceae bacterium | reverse complement strand
TCCCGGGCGGTGCGGGCGGTCTTGTCGATGTTCTTAGCGGTGGCTTCCACCGTGTACCTCCGTGGTCGTAAGTTTTGTAAGAGCTTGCTACTATGTTCCTACCACACATATGTCCAATGTAAATCTCGCAGCGCGGGTACCACCACCGTGGCCTGTACTCGACGGCTCCAGTTTGAACTCTCATCGCGGGTTCGAAGTGTAACGTTCCCAGCATCCTTTAGTGTCTATCGAAGTGGAAGGGGCGGAAAGCGATAAGAGGAGGAAGCACATGGCCACGGACAAGGACAAGGGGCTTTTGGGCGGGGCCACGGACAGCCTGAGAGAGACGACGACCGGCGCCCTGGGGGGCGGGGGTCCGTGGCACTCGCCCACCTCCGACGTCTACCACAACAACCAGAGCTGCCAGACCGGCAACAGCATAGCCCCCGAGAACATCCGGCGAGGAACCGGCGACAAGTCTCTCTGCGGGGAGTGCGAACGGCTCAACGGCGCGGGCGGCCCCGTGGGCAACCTCACAGGCCTCTAGGAATCTGACGAACAGCCCTCCGGGAGACGGCCTTTGGCAGTCAGTGGGACGCGCGAACCAGCAAGAGGTGCCATCAAAGACTGACCGAAAACCATGTGCCAACGCGCCTAAGGGAAGGAGCAAGGATCATGGTGGACCAAGGAAGGGCCCGAGACGTCAACGAGGCGGCCGTCTTCTTCGCCGAAACCCTCGCCGACTCCTACAAGCTCGTCTACGGGCAGACCGCCGAGGCGGTCGAGCGCCGGCGACAGCGCGCTCAGGAGTTTTCGGAGCTCGTGGCCCGGAGCCTCAAGGAACAAACCGAGGCCGGCCGCGCGAACGCCCAGCAGCTCTCCGAGCAGGCCACCAGGCAGCAGGAAACCAGGCAGGCGTTGTCCCGGCAATCCGTCGAAGCCTACGCGTGGTTCCTAGACGACGCCCTCTCGCGCTACCGCTCCGCCACCGAGCGTGTAGCGCAAGGCGTTCAGGAGGGCGCGCGAGCAGTCGCCGATACGGCCGCGAGCCTGGTGGGCACCGCAGCCGGGGTGGCCGGCGCCACGGTGGAGGCCACGGCGGGGGCGGTGCGATCCACGGTGGAGACGCGGGCCTTCCCGATAGAGGGCTACGAGGATATGAACGTGGCCGAGATCTCCAAGCGCCTCAATGACCTCTCCCTCGAGGAGCTCCGATCATCCTGACCGCCTAGGAGCCGCCGAACGCCCCCAGGCAAGAGAGTCTGCCCTCTTAGCGCTATCCAACCAAGTGTGGGTAAGAAACCGCATCGGAAACTCGCCCCTCGCAATTGGTAACAAACGGGTAGATCCAATGTCCAAACATGCTACCCACGAAAAAATTTGTGGCATCGATACCTTACAGCCTATCCTACTACCGGCGAAATTCTCTGCTCCGCCCAGGTAAAGAGTATAAGATGGTGAAGGTGAGCGAAAGGAGATTAGGTTGAGAACATTCCACGAGGAGCGCAGCACGGCTGCAGGCTGGTCCGTGGGTCCTACACGTCCACCTAGCCCCCCCGTACCTCCTCGCCCGAAACCAGACGACGATTAATTCATGCCGTCGCGACTTGCTGCGGCCAAATGCGTCTCAGCTGCACGCGAATGTCACCGCTTCTAGCCCGCCTGAACGCGCTAGAAGCGGCGGGGGTCGGAGTAAGCTCGGACCACATGTACAAAGTAGGGTAACCCTGGTCACCACTCCTCTTTGTCGACCTCTTCGTTAACGGTCGTCCGTCTGAAGTGCTGAGTGTGCCTTCTACCGTGGCGGAGCGTGCCTTCTAGTCCGCCCGCCTCTCCTTGGGGATCCGCCTGTGCCTGAGGAAGTATCTAAGCCCTGAAGGCTGCTGCAGCACCACCCCCCTTGAGTCTCAAGGAATATTCAGCCGGGTGCGTGGAAAGGTTCTACGCTGTTCGCCTGTAACGAACAACACGCGAAGCACGTGAAAAAGCTGGCTACCTATGTCCCAACGGCTTTCCTCTTTCGCTTCGGTTGTGTTCCTTCCTGGCAGGGTTTAGGACGCGCTTGGCCGGGAAGTACTGACGGAGCTGCAAGAACATACTCCAGAAAGACGGAAGTACACGTGACCGAGCCGAGAAAAGAAGCCCATCCCCCAAAGCGCAATGGCGGAGCCCCCACGATAAGCGCCTCCTACCTGGGAACAATCTCTCTCCCCGTACTCTCCGAGGTAGCCAAGGGCAGGCCGCCCGGCAATCGGGGTGCGCCACGGCAGTTGAGCCTTCCAGTTTACGGCAATTACTGTGGTCTCGGCCACGGCGATCCGACCGGGAACACGCCCCCCATTGACGCGGTCGATGCCGTTTGCCGGGAGCACGATTTGTGCTACGCGCTCCTCGGCGACTTTGACAGCCGATGCGACCAAGACTTCATCGAGTGTATGCCAAGTGCCATAGCGAGTACCCCGTCTCCGGCGGGGAGAAATGCGGGATTTCTGTCACTGCTGTATTTCTCGTTGGCCGAACGGAACCTCGCACTTGGCGAAACCCTATTCAAAAGGACTAACTTGGAACGCCGAGACGGATAGTCTTCTCGGAGACTCGAATAGTCCGAAGAGACCAGCTCCACCTGGTCATTTAGATCGTTCACCGAGCACACGGAAGGACCTTCTGCGAATTTTGGTCTGACGGTGTTCTCGGAAGTCAGCGTGGCCCCGGTCGTATGCTGACTGTCTATTTTATGTATAAGGTAGAGAGGGTTCGTCTTGTATGTAGGTTGTGTCCGTAAACTTCTGTAAAAATTGGTGGCTCGCTAGAAAACGAGGGCCATCGTCCTCCAAGATGGTTGGTGTCTAAAGTCAACCGATCAGAGAACGGAGTGACGATGGCCACAGATCATCGTAGGGCGGACGCGAAGTCGGTTCAAGGGGCCTTCTTGCTCGACGACCCCGGCTTTCTCAAGGAGATCGTCCAGAGGGTGGTGCAGGAGATGCTGGAAGCGGAGATGACCGAGCACATAGGCGCCGCTCCCTACGAGCGTACCGACGCCCGCAAGGGCCAGCGCAACGGCCACAAGCCGAGGGCTTTGCGCACCAGGGTGGGAACGCTGAACCTCCTCGTCCCGCAGGACCGAGAGGGGAACTTCTCCACGCGCCTGTTCTCCCGCTACCAAAGAAACGAGAAGGCGCTGTGTTTGGCGCTTATGGAGATGTACGTGGAGGGGGTCTCTACCAGGAGGGTCAAGGACATAACCGAAGAGCTCTGCGGCACCTCCTTCTCAAAGAGCCTGGTCTCTTCGTTGGCCGGCTCCCTGGATGCCGAGCTCAAAGCGTGGAGGGAGCGCCGGCTGGAAGCCGAAGCCTATCCCTACCTGTTTGTGGACGCTCGCTACGAGAAGGCGAGGGTGGATGGGCGGGTGGTGAGCCAGGGTGTTCTCATCGTTTCGGGCGTGAGGGACGACGGGTTGCGCGAGATACTCGCGGTGGAGGTTGCAGACACCGAGAGCGCGGCGACCTACCACGAGTTGTTCCGCTCTTTGAAAACTCGGGGGCTCAAAGGAGTGGAGTTGGTGGTCTCAGATGACCACGAGGGCCTCAAAGCGGCCATCGGGCGTCACTTCCAGGGAGCATCGTGGCAGCGCTGCCAGGTCCACTACCAGAGAAACCTCCTCGGCATGGTGGGAGCCAAGAAGCGCAAGGAGCTCGCGGCGGACCTTCGAGCGATCTTCGCCCAGGCGAGCAGGGAGCAGGCCCTCGGGACGGCCTCGGCGGTCATCCGGCGGTGGCGCGAGAAGGGCCACGAGAAGGTCGCCTGCCACATCGAGGAGAACATCGAGGAGTGCCTCTCATGCCTGTCCTTCCCGGAGAGCCACCGCAGGCGCATCCGCACCACCAATGGCCAGGAGAGACTCAACCAGGAGATAAAGCGTCGCACGCGGGTGGTGAGGATCTTTCCGAACCCGCAGGCGTGCTTGAGGCTGGTGAGTGCGTTGGCGGTTGAGCAGTCCGAGGAATGGGTGACGGGCAGGCGCTACCTAGACATAGAGGAACTGCGTGAGCATCGGCGTTCGCAGGATTGTGAGGCTGAGGGGGTGATGCTCGTGAAGCGATAGAAGAGGGATGAGGCTTCTTGGAGGAAATTACAGAAACTTCGGGACTTGACCTGTATGTAAGAAGCCGATCCTTGTCCGGTAGCGGGATAGTTGCCCGGCAGGATTACGGGCGCTACGGTTTCTTGAACACCATCCCGACCCAACCGTCCTGCGAGCGCCGCTCCTCCAATCCCAAGCCCGCCGCGCACACGGCGCCGATGACCTCCTCGGCGCGCGCGGCGACCGAGCCGCTTGTGACGAGCACGCCGCCGTGTCGCACGGTAGCGGCCAAGCTCGGTGCAAGTTCGGCTAGCACGTTGGGGAAGATGTTCGCGGCCACCACGTCGTAGGGGGCGACCGCGGATCCGATGCCGCCCCGAACCACCTCGACCGCGCCGGCCAGGCCGTTGAGCGAGACGGTCTCCTGCGCGAAGTCGACGGCGGCCGCCTCGATGTCCAGCGCGAGCACCTCGCCGGCCCCGAGCCTTGCGGCGGCCACCGCCAGGATGCCAGACCCCGTTCCCAGGTCCAGCACCCTATCGCCCGGCCGGACGTGCTCTTCCAGCAAGACCAGCGATAGTTGCGTCGCCGGGTGCCGCCCCGTGCCGAACACGCCCCGCCCGGAGCCGTCGCCCGCGGGCAGCTCCACGACCAGGTCGGCGGCCGACGCTTCGTGGGGTTCGCCCGCTGGCTTGATCACGATCGCGCGACCGACGCGCAGAGGCGTAGCGTCGTCCCACGTTTCGTGGTAGGTCACGGTCACATCATCGGGCACTATCCGCAGAGAAGCAAAGCAGTGGCCGGTCGCCCGTTCGATCTGCTCCTTCTGCCTAGGGGTGAGGGCGACCTCGACGACGAACGGACCGCCGCCCCGTTCTCCGGAAGGCTCGGGCTCGAGCAGCTGCCTGACGGCGGAGCGTGAGACGGGCAAGGATTCGCTGCCAGCCTTCGCCGCGACGCCCGAGAGGCGTTTTAGTTGCGCCAGTGGCAAGCTTAGAGAGGAGGGCAGGGAGAGGCCGGTTTGACGCCCATAGCGCTCTTTCTGCGTCGGTGTTAATCGGAGCTCGATCGCATCACTGGTGGGTGGATTGGACACCGAGTTTATCCCCTCGTTGGATCGACACTTACAAGCGTAGAGCAGGCACTGCTCGCAAGGCATCATAAGCCGCGCGCGACGCGGCGGGAAGTGGGGAGGGCTCTCATTGATCACCCGTGTGCGTGAAAGGGTTGTTCCGCGCGATTCGTCCTGAGAGGGTTCTCAGAAGTTCGCGCCTGGTATCCGGGAATTAGCCCATTCGGGCCATGCGCCGGGCGCGGCGCGGCGCATAGACTGCTTTGATCTAGTGGCCAAAACGACGTCACCGAGCGAAGGCGCCTGGAGGAGGAGCTGGAGCACCGGGCCTCCCACGACCCTTTGACCAGCCTGCCCAACCGGGCCCTGTTCTGCGACCGCCTGGGTCGCGTCCTGGCTCGCGGGAAGCGCCGGGAGAACGGGGAGGTGGCCGTCCTGTTCATGGACCTCGACGGGGCTTCAAGCACGTCAACGACTCGATGGGCCACGCGACCGGCGACGGGCTGCTCGTGGAGGTGGCCGGGCGCCTCAGGAGCTGCCTGGAGCCCGGGGAGACCGCGGCCCGCTTCGGCGGGGACGAGTTTGCGGTGCTGATCGAGGACGCCGGCGGCGAAACCGGGGCCACCGAGGCGGCCGGGCGGATCGCGCGGGGGCTGTCGCCCCCGTTCGACCTCGACGGCAGGGAGGTCTTCGTCACGCCGAGCGTCGGGGTGGCCCTAGCGCCCCCCGGCGGGGGCACGCCCGACGGCCTCCTCCGGGAGGCCGACGCCGCCATGTACGAGGCCAAGGCGCGGGGCAGGGACCGCCACGCCGTCTTTCGCCCCGGGATGCGGGCCGCCTCGGCGGGCCGCCTGGAGCTGGAGGGAGACCTCAGGCGGGCCCTCGGGGACCCCGACCGGGAGTTCCGCCTCTTCTACCAGCCGCAGGTCCGCGTGGGGGACGGGGTAGTCGCGGGGTTCGAGGCGCTCGTCCGCTGGGAGCACCCGGGCAGGGGGCTCCTCCCCCCGGGCGAGTTCGTGCCGCTCGCCGAGGAGACGGGGCTCATCGTGCCTTTAGGCCTGTGGGTCCTGCGGGAGGCCTGCCGCCAGGCCGGCGAGTGGCGGCGCCTCCAGATCGGGGCGGGACGCCCGCCGCTTACGATGAGCGTCAACCTCTCCGCCCGCCAGCTGCGGGAGCCGGGGCTCGCGGGCGCGGTGGCCGAGGCCCTCGGAGCGTCCGGGGTGGGACCCGACGACCTCGTCCTGGAGATCACAGAGACCGCCCTGGTGGGCGACTCCCCCTCGGCCGTCCCCACGCTCCAACACCTGAGGGAGTGGGGGGTCCGCATCGCCATAGACGACTTCGGCGCGGGCTACTCGAGTCTCTCCTACCTCAAGCGCTTGCCCGTGGACCAACTCAAGCTGGACCGCTCCATCGTGGCGGGCCTCGACCTCGACCAGACCGACCTCGCCGTGGCCACTTCGGCCCTCGCGCTGGCCCGGGCCCTCGGCCTGGAGGCGGTCGCCGAGGGGGTGGAGACCCGCGGGGAGGCCGAGAAGCTCGCCGAGGTGGGCTGCGAGCTCGGCCAGGGGTTCTACTGGCAGAAACCGGCGCCGCCCAAGGAGGCGGGGTTGCTGGCTCTCGGCCCCTGCCCTATCCACCCAACGTCTTAGAAGGAGTTTTGCAAACCCAAAACGGGCTCGAAAAGGCGCTCTGACGTGTCACGGAGCAAGGTCTCTGGCCTAGATTCGTTGGCCGGCTGCAGCGATTCTGTAACGTTGTGGTGACGTTCGACCTATTGCAAACTCCCTCTAGAAGGGGCGTTCCGCGAACTTTGAGCGCCGACGGTAGCCCGGCCCCTACGAGTCCCACCACTCATCGAGCTCGTGCTGGATGTTCTGGAAGACGTCGACCTCGGAGATCTTGCCGTCGCGCAGCCGCAACATGAGCACCGTGCGCCACTCCAGCGTCTTCCCCTTCCTGGTGCCGCGCGGCAGCTCGTGCACGAAGGCCGCGGTCTCGTCGACCATGATCCTCTCGGTCTCCGAGAAGAAGTCGTCCCCGGTTCTCTCCCGCAGGCTCTGGAAGAAGCCCGCCACGTCGTCCTTGCCCCGGTACTCCCGGGACAGGGCGTTGCGCCCCGGGTAGCGCCAGACGACGTCCTCTGTCAGGCACTCCATCATCGCCTCCTGGTCCCTGTTGGCCCTGGCCTCGCAGAACCTGCTCACGAGCGCCAGGTTTCGCTCCCGTAGCGTGTCCCTCTGCCGCACGCCACCTCCCCCTTCTGCCGCTGTCCGTAGCACCCGTCAGGGTACAGCACTTCCGGAACGGCGCCGCTGTGCCCCTGTGCACCCGAGAGCGCGGAAGTTCGGGGTCCGCGGAACCCCGGGCCGGGGTCCTCGGAAATGCGTTTCGCAGGTCCTTAGCCGCCCCGTCCGATCAGGTAGAGGCCCCCGCTGACCAGCGCGATGGCCGCGGCCAGGTAGAGGATCTCCAGCGCGCTGTCGTAGGGGAGCCGCAGCCCCTCTGGAACAGCTCGATCACCAGGATCAGCACCACCAGCTTGGCGACGCGCTGCTTGAGGTCTTCCAGGGACGAGATCCTCAGCAGGCGCGGCCCCACCTCGGAGGTCTCGGCCCCCTCTATCCTGCCGACGAACAGCTCGTAGAGGCCGGCAGCGACCACGAGCAGCAGGGCCCCGATGAAGAACCCGTCTAGCACCTTGACGACGGTCGTCACCCCCTCGTCCCGGGCGGCGGGGCGCTCGGAGGGAGCCAGGGAGGCGTAGTCGGCCGCCAAACTTAGCAGGTAGGTGAGGTCCACGAGCGCGTAGTAGAACGATACGACGGCGAGGACGACTATGGCTACTACCGCGACGACCATGATGTAGCGGGTGGCCCACAGGGCACGTTCGAAGACGCGCTCGGGGAAACTGCCTTTCCGGGATCTCACGCGCGGGACTATACCGTCTACTCATCTAACATCGTAAAGAGACTGTCTGGAAAGTATTTAGAGTGCCGTTTCGGCGGCGAGTCTGGCCTGTATGCGGAGGCCAAAGAGGTCGAAATAGGAGCTTTTTCGGTCTCTTTGGAGGCCGAACGCTCGTGCCTCTGGGAGTTTCCAGACAGTCTCTAAAAGAGTTGTTCTAGGAAGTTCATCTCACGCGTGCAGGTGCTTGGACTCGCGTCCCCTCGACCGCCAACACCGAATAGCCCAGCAGTATCCAAGCCAGTCCGACCAACACTATGGGGATCTCTAACAGCCTTTCGCCCATCAGGGCGAGGCCCCCGCCGGCCAAGATCAAGAGGGGCCCCCCCAAACCCAAGGCGAGCGGCAACGCGCTCCAGGGCGGGGGGGAAATTCTGGCTTGCAGGGTGGCGCTCCCGACCAACACCAGGCCGAGGAAAGGACCGAACCCCGCCACGGCGTACAACGGGGGCAGCGGTGTCACCAAGACGAGAACGGCAGCGGCCAGGGCCGCATAGGCCACCAGCATCCCCGCTTTCCCCATCGGCCTTCCGCGCCCCTCGATTCGAGCATGGAGCCCCAGCAGGCCGAGCGCGAACAAAGGCAAGGCCGCCTCGAAGACCACGGGGGGCTGCTGGCCCGTGAGCAGGATAGCCCCTCCTTTTACGACCCACAGCAATCCACC
>CADCUW010000703.1 GCA_902805985.1 uncultured Rubrobacteraceae bacterium | reverse complement strand
GCCCGCTGCGGGCGCGTAGCCCTCGAACTGCTCGCGCAGCTTGAGTTTCTGGAACTTGCCCGTCGCCGTCATCGGGATGGACTCGACGAACTCGTAGGCGTCCGGCAGCCAGAACTTCGCGAAGTCCTTCTCGAGGTGGCTCTGTAGATCCTCCTCCGTCGCGCTCTCGCCCTCCTTGAGGACTATCGCGGCGAGCGGCCTCTCGTCCCACTTCTCGTGGGGGATGGCTATGACGGCGGCCTGGGAGACGGCCGGATGGGCCATCAGGGCATTCTCGAGCTCGACCGAGCTGATCCACTCCCCGCCGCTCTTTATGAGGTCCTTGGTCCTGTCGGTGATCTTGATGAACCCGTAGCGGTCTATGGTGACGATGTCCCCGGTCGTGAACCAGCCGTCGTCGGTGAACTTGTCGTCCCCCTCGGGCGCGTTGTAGTACCGCCGCGCCACCCACGGTCCGCGCACCTCTAGCTCGCCCAGCGACTCCCCGTCCCAGGGCACGAACCCCTCGTCGCCCCGCGCCCTGATCTCAACGAACGGCACGGGATTCCCCTGCTTGGCCCGGTACTCCAGCTTCTCATCGTCGGGCATCTCCTGGACGACCGTTGGCAGGTTGGCGACCGTGCCTATGGGGCTCATCTCCGTCATGCCCCACGCGTGGACGACGTCCACCCCGTGGCGCTTCTCGAACGCCTCGATAACGCCCTTGGGAGCCGCCGACCCCCCGATGACCATGCTCCTGAGCTTCGAGAGGTCGTACCGGTCGGGCTCCGCGTCGAGCGCCTGCAGCACGGCGAGGAAGACCGTCGGCACGCCCGCGGTGAACGTGACGCCCTCCTGCTCGAAGTCCTCCAGCATGCTCTCGGGGTCGAGGTGGGGGCCTGGCATCATGAGCTTGGCGCCCACCAAGACGGAGGCGAAGGGCAAGCCCCAGGCGTTTACGTGGAACATGGGGACGACGGGGAGGACGCAGTCGCGCTCCGAGAGCGCGAACGAGTTGCCCATCGCGACCATCATGGAGTGGAGTACCGTGGAGCGGTGGGAGTACAGAGCGCCCTTGGGGCGGCCCGTGGTGCCCGAGGTGTAGCACATCGCGGCTGCCTGCTTCTCGTCGAAGTCGCGGTACCTAAAGTCCGCCTCGTCGGCGTCGGCGAGGAGGTCTTCGTAGCCCATCATGCCGTCGGGCACCTCTGCGCCCTCGGTGACGACGACCGCGTGCTCTATGTTGGTCTTGTCCCTGAACTTCTGGAAGACCGGGACGAGCGCCTCGTCCACGAGCATGACCCTGTCCTCGGCGTGGTTGGCTATAAACGAGAGGTCGTCCTCGTGCAGCCTGGGGTTGAGCGTGTGGAGCACAGCCCCCGAGCAGGGCACCCCGAAGTACGCCTCCAGGTGCTGGTAGGTGTTCCAGCCCAGAGTCCCGACCCGGTCCCCGTCCTCGATGCCGAGCTTCTTGAGGGCGACGGCGAGCTTTTTGGAGCGGGAGACGAAGTCGGCGAAGGTGTGGCGGTGGAAGGACTTGTCCGGGCGGCGGGTCACTATCTCGCGGTAGCCGTAGAGTTGTTCCGCGCGGCGTAAGATCGCGGGTAGGGTCAACTGGTAGTCCTGGGCGAGCCCCTCTAGCATGCTGCTCCTCCTCTGATGCGGTGTCGGACGCGTCGCGCCCGTTGCTCCCTTTCCCGTAAAGAGCGTTGTAAAGGACGATGTTAGCAGTCAGAATGAAAAAGGGTCAAGGCGGGAGAGGGATGCCGGAAGGGACGGAAGTAGGCGGATTCAAGGTCGTGGCGGCCACCCTCTTCGGGGGTATAGAGGTCGCCCGCTACCCGACCCTGGAGCAGGCCGAGTGGCGGGCAAAGCAGCTCGCCGCCGAGGCCGAACGCAGCCCGCGCGGCTACATCCAGTACCTGGTCAAGCCCGTCAGGGAACGGAAGAAGCGAAGCTAGAGGCCTCCGTCTACTGCGGCGGGTCGTGACCATCGGCCCGCGTCCTCATCCACCGATCCGCATCCCGGGGCGCTATTGCCGACGTCATGCGGCAGCCCGGAGGTGGGCGTTGGAGA
>CADCUW010000702.1 GCA_902805985.1 uncultured Rubrobacteraceae bacterium | reverse complement strand
GCAAGAGGATGGCGGGTTTTTCGGCAGGTTGTGTTGTTCCGGATCGCACCTGAACTCCATGGAGATGGTCGCCGGCGGCGAGGTGGACGCGGCGGCCATAGACTCGAACGTCCTGCGCATCAAACTCCGGTCCGCCCCGGAACTCCGGGGACGGCTGCGGGTGATCGAGACCTGGGGACCGTTCCCGATCCAACCCGTGGTGCTCCGCTCGGGCCTCCATCCGGAGCTAAAGAAGCGTCTGCGGGCGACGTTTCTGTCTATCGACGGCGCAACCGTACCACCCACCCTCGCCAGGTTCGGCCTGGAGCGCTTCGCCCCCGTTACCTACGAGCACTACGCCCCGGAGGAGAGAGCCCTGCGCGAGTGCGAGCGCGCGCTGGGGGAGGGCTCCTAGTCAGGATCCTGCCCGACCCTCTCAATGGCGGGCGCACGTCCGAAAGCCGACGAAGAGGTCCCGACGCTCGGGCAGGCCGAAGTTGCGCCAGGTGTTGCGGAGCATACGGCCCCGCGTGGCCCACGAGCCGCCGCGCTGCACCTTGTGGTCTTTGAACCAGGGCTCGGAGTAGTCTTTGTAGGGGTCCCGGACGAAGCCGGGATAGGGCCCGAAGTCGTCGGCGCACCACTCCCAGACGTTGCCCATCATCTGCCGGAGGCCGAACGCGCTCTCGCCCTCGGGAAAGGCGGCGACGTCCACCGGCCCGAGCAGGCGCCCGTCCAGGTTGGCGCGGCGCGGCCCGGGCGGCTCCTCCCCCCACGGGTAGAGACGCTTGCGCCCGGTTGTGCCCGTACCGTCAGGATCGGCGGAGGCGGCCATCTCCCACTCCGCCTCCGTGGGCAGGCGGCGCCCCGCCCACCGGCAGTAGGCCTCGGCCTCGTACCAACTCACGTGGATGACGGGGGCGTAGGGGCTCAGTGGCCCCGACGCGTCGAAATGCCTCCGGTGCCACTCGCCGCCGACCCGCGACCAGTAGGCGGGGTGTTCGGCCCCGGTCTCGTCCAGCCACCGCAGGCCCGCCTCGCTCCACAGCTCGCGCCTGCGATAGCCGCCGTCTTCCACGAAATGGGCGAACTGTTCGTTGGTGACGGGGGCGCGTGAGATCTCGAACGGGGCGAGGTGCACGGGATGGGCCCACTTCTCGTTGTCGAAGACGAAGCCCATGTCTTCTGTCGCCCCCAGCAGGAACTCGCCGCCGGGGACCTCCACGCCTCCTTCGAGCGGGCCGCGGGGCTGGTCATCAAGGATCTCGGGGTCGTGGTCTGAGATGGGGGGCGCCGGGAGGCCGTGGGTCTGGCGGGTGTAGGTGAACGCCTCGCCGTGCATGTCCTCGTGGAAGGCGGCGAGACGCGCGAAGTAGTCCGCCTCCGGGGTCGGGCCCTCGGCCCGCAGCCTGCGTGTGGCCTCGTCCAGGACCTTGTCCATGTAGGCGAGGGTCTCCCCGCGGGAGAGCAGCGGCAGGTCCCAGCGGGTGTCGTGGGCGACCTCCATGGAGTCGTAGAGCTCGTCGCCCCGCTCAAGGATGTTCGAGGGGGCGAACTCGTCGTCCGTCACGCGGCGCAGGTTCCAGCGTTCCTGGAACCAGGCCAGGTGCCCTATCTCCCACAGAGGCGGGTTGACGATGCGGAGCTGCGGCCCGATCATCTGCTCGTCCGAGAGGTCGCTTACCAGCTCCAGGGTGCGCTTGCGGCTGTCTGCCAGCATGGCGGCGAGCCGTTCGGTTCCTTCCTGCGCGTTCTGCATACCGTACCTCCATCTCCGACTATCCGGTCCCGGGGGCGAATGTTAGCGCAAACCGTTCGGCCCATGGCCCGGAAGATGCAGGGCGAATCAAAAACCCGTATAAAGGCGTGCGCATGGAACAGGTAAGCCCGACGTGAAGATCAGCCTCATAACCCCGGCCACGGCGGGGTCGCGCAGCGGCAACTGGACCACCGCCGACCGCTGGGCCCGCTTCCTACGGGCGATGGGCCACAGCGTGCAGGTCGAGGAGGTCTGGAGCGGGGGACGCTCCGACCTGATGATCGCGCTCCACACCAGGCGCAGCCACCCCTCCATCAGGC
>CADCUW010000701.1 GCA_902805985.1 uncultured Rubrobacteraceae bacterium | reverse complement strand
TCGCCGTCTTCTGCGTCTGTCGCTCGCGCTCGTGGCGCACGAGCTGGTTGGTCGTCGGCATGGCCGCGCCTCTCTCTCTGCTTGAAAAGGGGGCTTCTACAACATCACAAATCGCGATCCTCGAACATGGTTACCCGAAAGCAACAGTTCGTAACCGCGATGCATGATTTTAGGCTCACGGACCCGCTATGTCAAGGCGATTCCGGTGGTCGGGCTGGTCAGCATTCCAACCTGTCAGCCGGACGGTTTCTCGCCCCGCTGATGAGCCTCCAGACCGTACTTCGAGGATACCTTACCAGGGATACATTGCCAGACCAACCCGCCTGCGCGTCAGGATGGGCCGAGCACGCGGGCTTCGAGCCACGCGTTGCGGAACGCCCCGCGCGGGTCGAACCGTTCGACCAGGCGGGCGAAGTCCGTAGTGCGCTCGTAGAGCGGGGAGACCTTCGCCGCGCTGGCTTTAAAGACCTTACCCCAGTGCGGCCTAGCCCCGAACGGGGCGAGGGCGGTCTCTATCTGTACGAGCGCGGCCTCGACCGCCTCCGGTTCGGGCTTCCAGGTGAAGTGAATGCCGACGGCGTCTTGACCGTAGCTCATGCTCATCCACAACCGGTCGGCCGCAACCGTGCGGATCTCGGAGACCTGCAGGGCCGGCCGGATCCCGTCTGCCAGCGTGCGCACGGTCTCTATGGCCTCCGCGGCGTGCCGGCGCGGCAACAGGTACTCTGACTGCAGCTCATCGCCGCTGCTCGGTGTAAAGCCCATCCGAAAGTGCGGCAGGCGATCCGACCAGAGGCCGGGCCGGCCCAACTGAGGCGTGCAGGGGGCCGCGTCGAGCTCCAGGATGGGGTGCCGATCCACGGTTGCCGCGACGGCGCCGAAGAGGTCGTCCCGCACCCGCTCCGGCTCGCCCGAAACCCGGTCTTTCACCCAAACCTCACCGGCGGCCTCGCCCCACCGGGTAAAGACGCTGACGCTGTAGCCGGAGCGGGTTATCTCGTCGAAGTGCCCGAGGAAGGCCTCCCAACTCAGGCCCTCGAAGACCCGCTGGCGCACCTCGTACGCGGGCTCCACGTCCAGCGTGATCCTCGTAACCGCGCCCAGGGCGCCGAGCCCGACCACGAGGCCGTCGAAGTCCGGATCGTCCCTGGTAGCCTCGACGGTCTCTCCGTCGGACGTCACGAACTCCAAGCCCGCGACCGCGGTCGCGAGGTTGCCGTTAGCGTCGCCCGAACCGTGCGTCGCCGTCGCCACGGCGCCCGCGACAGAGATATGGGGAAGCGAGGCGAGGTTGTGCAACGCCAGGCCCTCGGCGTTCAGCCTCTCCGACAACTCCCCGTACTTCATGGCGGCGTTGCAAGTGATCCTGCCCGCCGTGGGATCGACGGCCACCTCCGCCGGCATGTCTTCGAGCGTGACCAACTCCAGAGAGTCCGCGATGTCGTTGAACGAGTGCCGGGAGCCCAACACACGCACGCGGGGCGCGCGGGCTATGACCTCCTGCAACTCCTCGATCGTCGCCGGCCGGTGCATCCTCTCGGCCCGGTACTCGTAGTTGCCGGCCCAGTTCTTCCCCGGAGAGCGTTCCCGGATCGCCACCCCGCTCCTCCCGACACCGTATCCCTGAACTTGCCGCCACATTGTACCGGCCATGCCGCGTCCGGGGCGGTCCCATCCTATCGAGGACGGTCCTACACCACCGTTGTCCCGGGCCTTGCCCGCCAACGCACAAAGCGACCGACCCCTGGCTTCTCTGCCAGGGGCCGTTCGCCAACAGCAATAGCTAAGCGCTAGAAGCTAGGACGCCGCTATGTCGAGCTCGTCCACCTCGCGGGCCTTGTACCCCTCGACGGCCACGGTGAGCTGCCGGTAGCGGGGCAGGCCGGTGGCGGCCGGGATGAGCTTGCCGATGATGACGTTCTCCTTGAGGCCGGCCAGGCTGTCCTGCTTGCCCTCGATGGCAGCATCCGTGAGGACGCGGGCGGTCTCCTGGAAGGAGGCCGCGGAGAGGAAGCTGTCCGTGGCGAGCGAGGCCTTGGTGATGCCGAGCAGGATCGTGT
>CADCUW010000700.1 GCA_902805985.1 uncultured Rubrobacteraceae bacterium | reverse complement strand
GGTTCGTGTACTCGTGGTTGACCCACAGGAGGCCGTCCTCGCTGTTCGTGCCGCCCTGCAGGGCGTCGATGGGGAAGTACGCGACGTAGTCGTTGTTGTACCCGAAGTTCCTGTCAGCGGTAACCGGCTCTCCCCACCGGCGGATGATGTCGAACTTGAAGCCCTCGGGCAGGACCAACTTGTCGGCGTCCGTCGGCTCTATGGGCTCGAAGGAGAGCCCGAAGGACCCGGCGGAGTCACCCTCGTACGGGGTGGAGGCCGCGCCCGAGAAGCCTTCCTGCGCCCCGGCCGGACTGATCGCCACCCCGGCGCTCCCGGCGGCCAGGGCCGCCGATCCCGCCCCGAGGAACGTGAGGAAACTCCTGCGGGTCACGCCCGGGGAGACGCCCGCCCTCCGGTCACGCTTCTCCTTTTTGATCCGCTGAACGCCCGACCATTTCGCCACGCGCACTCCCTTCCCACCCTAGGGTAAAGATCCATTATCAGAGTATGTTAAGTAGCGACCCTGCCGCAAGGGTTTCATGCGCGTAAACTCTGGATTAAATGTCCGTTCCTCCGGTAAGCGCCGTTACACGCCGGGCAGGGGTGACACCGGTTCCGGGGGCCCGAACCGTTTTAACCGAGATTTAAGCCGGATGTTTCGGGCTTTTAACCAGGGAACGTTCGGCGCACCCTAGAATGCGCCTGCATGGGACGTTTTCCGCAGAGAGCCCGGTCACCCCGTCGCCGCCGGGCGGCGTCTTGAGCTCCAGGGGCACGACCGTTCTTCCGGTTCCTGCTGGCCGGGGCGGCCGTCGCGTGGGCGAGCGCGGGTTGCGGTGGACCGGGGCGCTCGTCGCCGCGGTCGGGGTCATCATGCTCTGCCTGGCCGCCGGGGACGCGCTGGCCGGCGTCGAGATCGGCGGCAGGGGCGACAACGCCCTGCGCGGCTCTGCCGGGGCGAATCGCCTCGCGGGCTTCGACGGCGGGGACACCCTCCATGGGGCCGCCGGCGGCGACACCCTCTACGGCGGCGCGGGGGATGATGAGATCTACGGCGGCCCCGGAAGGGACGACGTCCTCGGAGGTGCCGGGGACGACTTTATCGAGGCGAAAGACGGCGCGACGGACCGCGTGGGCTGCGGCCCGGGCACGGACTCCGTGAGCGTAGACCGTGGAGACCTGGTCTATTCCGACTGCGAGTCCGTCTACCCAGGATAAGGCTTTGAGGCTCTAAGCCTAAGGTCCTGTTACGGGGCTCCCGGTCGTCGCCCCAACCCGATCGCGGGGAGACAACTCTGGCCCGCGTCTCCTGGGGACCGCGGGGATCGGCCACCGGCCGCCGTTCCTGATGCCTCGAACCTCAAAGCCTTACGCCACGAACCTCCAGCTCACGAACAGGGCGCAGAAGACCAGCGAGAGGGCGGTGCTCAGGACGAGGCCCGTCACGAAGACGGGGCGGTCTCTGTGCAGCATGCCGAGCACGATGAACAGGGGGAAGGCGACGAGGACGTAGCGGGGGGCGCCCATGAGGGGGTTCTGGGGCGTGCCGAAGAGGGCGGCGGGTAGGACGAGCAGGAAGGCGTAGAGGGCCAGGTCCGGCGGGAGGTCGCGCAGGCCCGCGAGCAGGACCACCACGGCGAAGAGGAAGAAGAGCAGGTTGTAGAGGTTGGCGGCCCCGGCCAGATGGTCGGCGAGGCTCGCGAGCGTCGGGTCGGACCACAGTCGCGGGTCGAGGAGGCGGTTGGCCCCCTCGGCCGCGGAGCTGTAGGCCTTGACGACGGTGGCGACGGGGCCGGCGGGCTCCCGGCCCCACTTCTGCTGGTCCGTGTAGAAGAGCAGCGGGTCGCCGAAGCGCAGCCAGAGGTAGGCCGCGTAGGCGACGAGGCCCGAGGGGGCGAGCGCCAGGTAGAGGCCGCGCCAGCGGTAGAGGTCCCTGTTCCTGAACCACTCGTAGGCCAAGGGGGCGAGCAGGAAGATGCCGACGTTGCGCGTGGCCGCGGCGAGGCCCGCGAATAGGCACGCCAGCAGCAGGTCCCTCCTGACCCTCGCCGCCCACAACGAGCCCGCCGAGAGCGCCAGGAAGAGGCTCTCCGTGTAGGCCGCGTTCAGGAAGAAGGCCGTCGGGAAGAAGGCCAGGGCCAGGACCGCGCCCCTGGCGACGCCCGTGTCCCACTGGTCCTCGGCTATGCGGTAGACGAAGAAGAGGGCGAAGGGCAGTGCCGACAGCGAGATCAGGGGCCCCCACGCCGAGAGCGCCGCCCACGTCACAGGACCCCCGAAGAGCTCCCCGAAGGACCTGATCAGCAAGGGGTAGAGGGGAAAGAAGGCCGGCGAGACCTGCTCCGGCGGCTGCAGGTAACCGCCCGCCGCCAGCGCCACGTAGTGCTCCCCGTCCCAGTGCGACCAGAGGCCCATCCTGCCGAACGGCACGTCCATGGTGACGGCCTGAAAGCGCGAGACCGGCACGACGTTCGCGAACAGGGAGCCGGCCGCGAGGTAGAGGAGGCGGCTCGCGCCGAAGACGAGCAGCACGAACAGGAGCCCCTCTCTCCTAGCCGTCTCCTTCAGATAAGACATGCTCCGCCCGGCTTCCGTGATCTGACCGCGGCGCCCGGCCGCGCGCGGCATTATACAAGGAGGCTTCAGGTGTCAGGGAGAGCCTCTCTGGAGGGAGCGTCCTCGTTGTGCGCGGGCTGCGGCGGGGCGCCGCGGTCGTCATCGGACCCTGGGGGTACGGCCCCGAGGTTTGTTTCTTATGTGGTCTGGACTATCAGGACGTCTCTGTTCTCGAAGACGGTGGGGTAGAGGTCGGGGCGTGCCTCGAAGCGCCTCCAGTAGTCGGCGGTGGGCCTGTCCGGCATGTTCTTGTAGAGGACCACGTAGCGGACGTCGTACTTCTCGAAGGTGCTCGTCGCCCGTTCGCCCGCCGGGTTGGTCACCGTGCGCAGGACGTCCATGAGGGGTTCGGGGCCCGTGGGCGGGAGATCCCTGGGGCGCAGGATCTGGGCGTACTCGAACGACTGGAGCGCGGAGTAGTCGCCCATGGCGAGCATCATCCGGCTCGGCACCTGGTTGACGTGCGGGCTGACCATGATGTTGCCGCCCTCGTTGTGCTCCTCGAGCCACCGTCCGGCCTCCGCTATGGCTGGCGTGACGGTCATCTGGATGCTCGGACGAACCGACCACCGGAGGCTCTGCGCCGCCCCGGTACCCGCGAGGGACAGCGAGAGGAGAACGACGGCCGAGGCCGCGAAGATGGCCACGGGCCGCCGGCCCGGTCCCAGGGACTTCAGCACGGCGATGAGGCCGAGGGCGGCGAGCAGGGCCAGCGGGACGCCAAGGTCCCGCCCGAAGCGCTGCGGAAAGCCGGTCACGGTCAGGCGGCTGCCGGCGAAGAGGAGGACGGCCCACAAGAACACCGTCAGGTGCGCCAGCGCCGCCGGCATCCCGAAAGAATCCCTCGCCCTTACCACCAGCAGGAAGACCCCGAGCAGGCCGAGCCAAGCCACGGGCTGGGAGACCATCGTCCCGATCAGGAACCCTTCGGGGTAGGCGGCCTGGGTGTTTACCGCCATACCCACGGCCTCCCCGGTCGCGCCCCCGGAGCCGCCGAGTAGTTGCGAGAACTCGCTTCCGAGATCGTACGTGTGCCAGGCGTAGGCCACGGAGAGCGCCCCCAGCAGCGCCAGCGAGAGCGTCAGGGCTAGACCTGCGCGCCGGCTCCGGACGAGCAACGGCGGCACGAAGAAGAGGCCGGCGAGGGCGAGCAGGACCGCCAGGTACATGCTCGCCACCGGATGGTAGAGGACGACCCCGGAGCCCAGGATCGCCAGCGAGAGGCCGTTCCGGGCCGAGGGGGCGCGGTAGACCATCACGAGCGAGGCGAGGGCCATCACCAGCAGGAACTGGCTCGTCACCAGGTTCGGGTACATCGCGTCGTTGAAGTAGTAGTAGGTGCCGCCGAGGAGGACGGTGAAGAACGCGGCTGCAACACCATAGCCCCAGCCCCAGAGGCGGGTCCCTAAAGTGTAGAGGGCGAGGGCTGGGAGGAGGAGCAGGGCGGGGCCGAGGACGGGGAAGATCTCCAGCGGGTCCAGCCCGGTCAGGCGCGAGATGGAGGCGGTCATCGTGTGGAACCCGGGGGGGTAGATGAGATACGGCTCGATCCTCCCAACCTCCATCATCCGGTTCGCCATCACCGCGTGCGAGTAGTGGTCGACCCCCCGCATGAAAGGCCAGTCGTGCAGGACCGGCCCGACGTACCCCCGCGCCAGAACGAGCAGGAGTATGGCCGGCAACAACAACCGCCGCACCGTCGGCGGAACCGCCGGCAGGAGGGACGCCGGCTCGACCGTACCGGCCGATCTACGCGAGAAGATCAGGTGCAGAACACCCGTCGCCAGGACCAGCAGCGCGATGACGAGCACCATCGACCTCGTGGGTACCATGCCGCCCGTGATCGCCGGTAGCACCGCGTCCGCGGGCAGCGCGCCGACCATGACGCCCAGCGCGAGCCCGAGCGCCGCCATGAGCGGCACGAGCGCCGGCGTGGAGAGCGGTACGGCGGGCGAGGGCAGCAAGGGCCCCTCGACCCCCTTCGCGGCGCCGAACCTCAGGTGGGCCGCAAGCCCCGCCACGAAGACCGCCAGGGCCGAGCCGGCGGCGACGGGGAGCGTGACGCCCAACCCGAACAGGCGCGTCGGGACGAGGGCCACGGCCGGCACCAGGGCCATCGAGAACGCGACAGAGAGGGCCGCGCGTTCGGCGAGATCTACCGGGGCGCGCAGCAGGGTGGCCCAGAACCAGCCGGGCGCCGCCCCGACCGCGAGGGCGGCGAACGATGCAAGAATCAGGTTCAGCAGCACGCCTCATCGCCCTCTGTTCCGCTGCCAGGCACGCCGAACAGGTTAGCAAGCAACCGCCCTATCGCCACCCGAAAACACAGGCAAGGCGAAAATTTAACCGACAGTTAACAGAGTTTTAGGACACGTTTCACAGAAGACGGGTCTCGCAGGCCACGCCCCGAAGGAGGCAAAACTCCCCGACGTGTTGTGCAAGCGGAGGGGGATCTCCTGCTTCGTCGGGGAGCTTGGTCGCATTATCCGCCTGCCGCGTTAAGGAAGGGTGACGATCATGTATCGGTTTCGTTGCGCCGAAGGTTTTTCCGTGAAAGGTGGATGATCTGGGGCCGACACGGACTTTCGACGCCGAGTCGTGTCTACCTCTGGCCGGCCTTGACACTGGTCGCGCACTACGCCTAGCATCCTCCCGAGCATCCACGCGTGGCCCGGATGCTCGGGAGGAGGGGACGGTCATGCGTAACTCGGCGGACGACGCGCGAGAGCTGTTCCGCTGTCGGGCTCCGGTGCTTGGAGGGATGCCTTTCATCGCTTTCTTCTGTGGTCGGAATCCAGAGCGAAACCTTCAGGTACCGCCGCGATTCGCTGCGGGACCCTGTAGCGCCGGGACGCGGCTTTCCGGGGGTCTCGCTGTTGCGCTGGCGTACATCTTGCCGGTGATCTCCTGCGGTGGGCCGAACTCCTCGGCGGAGAACCCACCGGAGACCACGCCGGCCGACGCGGGGGTGTTCTTCCCGAAGCAGAAGCCCCCGGAGATAGCTTATGATTCGCTTACCCGTGGCAGGCTCGTAGTAGACGACGAGGGCTGCCTGCGCATGCAAGACCAGGCAGGCGCCACGTTGCCGCTGTGGCCTCCGAAATACACGCTGGACACGGAAGGGGAGGAGATCCGGGTCCGCGAGGCTGGAGGAGAGATGGTCGCACAGATTGGGGAAAGGGCGACGCTTGGCGGCGGGGTCGGCACGAGCATTATCAGAGACGATGGCTTCGTCAAAGATCGTATAGAGCAGGAGTTGTTCGAGCGTTGCCCCGGAAACTACTTCCTGGTCCAGAGAGAATTAAAGGGCGAACGACCCCGGGCGGTGCCCTGTGGGGTGAAGCCGCGAAGCCGCATGGATTATCGTCAGGTGTCGCGGGGCTCGAAGATGACGACGCTGGGGTTCTGGTAGGAGACCTCGTAGAGGTCTCTCTGCTGGGCGTAGGGGAGCCAGCTTATGCCAGGGTAGCGTTTGTGGAAGATGATGTAGCGGACGTCGTTCTCCTGCATGATGCGTTGCGTCTTCTCCCCGGTCGGGTGCTTGAGCACCCACAGGGCATCCAGGAGGGGGCCCTCGCCGAAGGGGGGAAGGTCCCTGGCGCGCAGGATGCGGGCGTAGTCGTAGGACTGCATCTTCGTGTAGCCGCCCATCGCCAGCATCCCGCGGCTCGGGACGTAGTCGAGGTACGGGGTGGCGACGATGCTGCCGCCCTCGTTGTTCTCCTCCAGCCAGGCGCCGGCGGCGGCGACCTCCGGCGTGGCGGGCCTGTCCTTGGGGCGCTCGCTCGGGCCTGCCGCCTCCTCCAGGTTGCGCGTCGTCTGGACGACCAGGAGCCCCGCGGACAGGAGGGCCGCCGCCAGCGTTACCGCGAGGGCCGTACGGGATGGGACGAGCCTGGGGGCGGCGCTTAGAAGGAGGACCAGGACCGGGGCGGCGAGGAGGGCGAGGGGGGCCCCGAGGTCGCGGTCGAAGCGGTCGGGGAAGCCCGAGTAGCTCGTCTGGCTGCCGACGAAGAGGAGGGCCGCCCAGACGATCAGGGTCAGGTGCGCCAGCCTGGCGGGCGTGTCATCCGAGCGTCTCGGGGCGAGCATCATCGCGCCGAGCAGGCCGAGCCAGAGGACGGGGGCCGTAATCGTCACGAGCAGATACGTCGGGTGGTTGGCCGGCTTGGTGCCTATCGCCATGGCCACGGCCTCGCCTCCTCGCCCCGTCTCCGAATCACCGAAGATGCCGGCGACGAGGTTCGGCAGGTCGTAGGTGTCCCACGCGAACGCCGCGGCCAGCACGAACAGCAGGGCCAATGAGCCGAGGAGGGCCAGGCCGGTCCTGCGGTGGCGGAGCAGGAGGTATGGTAGGAAGAACAGGGCGACGACCGCGAGCAGCACGGCCATGACGTAGCCGGAGATCTGGTGGTAGAAGACCGCCGACGAGCCGAGCACGGCGAGGAGCAGCCCGGCCCTGACGGTCGGGTTGGCGTACATCCCGATCAGGGCGGCCACCGCCACGATGATGATGACCTGCTCCCCGACGAAGTTCGGGTACCGCGCCTCCGCGAAGTGCAGGTACGCCCCGCCCAGCACGGGCCCTGAGAGGAACGCGGCGGCCACGCCCGCCGGCCGGCCCCAGAGCCTGGCCGCGAGCGCGTAGCTCGAGAGCGACATGAGGGCCAAGAGGGCCGGGGCGAGGGCGGGGAAGAGGACCATCGGTTCGAGGCCGCTGAGGTTCGAGATCATGGCCGAGAGCGCGTGGAAGCCGGGCGGATAAAGCATGAACGACTCTGTCGAGCCGCCCTCGGCCATCATGCTCGTCATGATCGCGTGCTCGTAACGGTCCACGCCCCGCGGGAACGGCCACCCGTTGAAGATGGGCCCGAGGTACCCTCGCGCCAGCGCCAGCACGAGAGCCGCCGAGAGCAACCCGTAGACGAGCGCCGGCGACACGTCTTCCCGCTGTTCCTCAGGCCTCCCGTCCCCGCGGCGCAGGGAGATCCGGTAGAGGACGCCCGAGACGACCACGAGGACCGCCGCCGGGATCATGGCCCATCCCCCGAAGAGGCCGAAGAACGTGCCGAGCGCCAGCAAGAGCGCCAGGCACAGCGGCACGAGCGCGGCGACGCCAGGCGCCTGTGGGAGCGGGGCGACCGGGCCCGCCGGTCCCTTAGCCGTTCCGAGCACCAGCCGGGCGGCGAGCCCCGCGAAGAACACGAGCGCTACGGAGACGACGGAGATCACGGGGGTGACGCCCGTTCCGAGGACGCTGGAGAAGATGAGGGCAACGGCCGGGACGAGCGTCGCCGAGAGGGCTATCGCGTAGGCGAGGCGTTCGGCGAGGTCGTCGGTGGCGGCGAGGAGGCGGGCCCAGAAATACCCGGGGATGAGGCCGACCAAGAGGGCCACGGGGACGGCCCGGATCAGGTCAAAGAGCACGCGCCACCCCCCGCCCGGACGACCCGGGCCGCCTCCACGTAGACCTCGCGTAAGTGGACTCGCACATCGCCAGAATGTATAACAGAGTTTTTGGGCCTGCCGGGGACCGGGGACGCGGGACGCGTGGGCGGAACCCTCGCAGGGTATAGAGACGAGACGTTCGCGGCCCCGGATGCCGCGCGATAGGTGAGAGATTGGTTTCCAGCGGAGAGCGTTCCAGTCGGATTCTCCAGGGGGCGGGCAGGATTGCCCTGCTCTTCCTGTTCGCCTGCCTGCTCGTCGGATGCCTGCCGACCGCCCAGGGCCAACAGCCGCCCGAGCCTGAGAGCGAGGAGCCCGAGCGCCCGAACGTCATCCTGATCCTGACCGACGACCTCGCTTACGAGGACCTCAGACCGGAGATGCTCGAGAACATGCCAAACCTCCGCTCGGAGCTGGTCGAGGGTGGCACGACCTTCGAGAACTCGTTCGTGACCAACTCCCTGTGCTGCCCGAGCCGGGCGACCACCCTGCGTGGCCAGTACGCCCACAACCACCAGGTCCTCTCCAACGAGCCCCCGCGCGGGGGCTTCCAGAAGTTCCGCTTCCTGGGCCACGAGAACTCCACGATGGCGACCTGGATGCAGGAGGACGGCTACCGAACCTCGTTCTTCGGCAAGTACATGAACGGCTACGCCGAGACCCACGTGCCGCCGGGCTGGGACGAGTGGTACGGGGTGGCGGGCAACTACCTGAGCAACGTCCTCAACGAGAACGGCCACATAGTTAACTACGACCCCGAGGAAGACCATCTAGACGACGTCCTCTC
>CADCUW010000699.1 GCA_902805985.1 uncultured Rubrobacteraceae bacterium | reverse complement strand
AGGTGATCCGGACCGCCATGAGGAGCGTCGAGACGAAGGCCCAGCGCTTCGGCATCGAGGTGTACTTCGAGGACGGGGCCGAGCACCGCTGCGTCTGCGACGTCCAGAAGCTCTACCAGGTCTTCCTCAACCTGCTGGACAACGCCATCAAGTACTCTGACCCCGGCGACCGGGTGGACATCACCGTGGAGGACACCCCTTCCTGGATGACCGTGCGCGTCCGGGATACGGGCATCGGCATCCCGCCCGAAGACCTCGACCAGCTCTTCGGGCGCTTCTACAGGGTGAACAAGGACCGCTCCCGCGCGACCGGGGGGAGCGGCCTCGGCCTCGCCATAAGCAAGCAGATCATCGAGATGCACGGCGGCGACATCTCCGTGCAGAGCGAGGTCGGCCGGGGCTCGACCTTCGTGGTCCAGATCCCGACGGAGCCGCTCTCCCGCTCCTCGACCTATGCGATGTAGCCCCGCACGCGGCCTCCTCGTCGCGGCGTGCGCGATGGCGTGCGCGGCGGCCCTGCTCGCCGGTTGCGCGCACCCGACGGAGGAGGGCCCGATCCAACCCCTGCCACCCGCCGAGGGGCGGGTAAACCCTGGCCTGGGTCCCGACGCCCGGCCCTTGAGCTCGGGTCCCGGGTACAAGGGCTCGCCGAGCTGGTCCCCGGGCGGGGACCGGGTGGCCTTTATCGTGGACGGCTACGTGGTGGACAGGACCGTGGACGGCGAACGGCTCACGCGCTGGACCACCAAAGATTTCGTCGCGGCGGAGGCCGAGTGGACCGCGGACGGCGCCCTGACCATGCTCGGCGGCGCGGGGGCGGTAGAAGGGAGACCTGGCGCCGTCTACCGGACGGACCCGAAAGAAGAAGGCTCCCTCGGCGTGGAGGAGATACTCGAGGGCGTCCTCGCTATGGCCCCCGGACCGGAGCGTAAAGACGTGGTCGTTGCCCTAAAGAGGGGGCCTGATGAGAGCGGGCTCTCGCTGCTGCGCGCCGGCCGGATGGAGCGGATCTATACGGAGACGGTACGGGGCACGGTGACCGGCGCCTCCGCCTCGCCGGACGGGGACAGGGTCGCGCTGGCGGTGCGTCCTGGCGGGGGCGACCCCTCCCATGAGCTGCACGTCTTCGACCTCCGGAGCGGTGAGGCCCTTAAGATCTCCGAGATCCAAGACGGCAGGGGGATCCTCGGCGCCCCGCAATGGACGGACCGCGGCATCTACTTCGTCGCCGGCGCGGTGTCCTCGCCGGAGGACGCCGGCGAGCCCCTCTACAACCTGTACCGGACGGCGCCGGAGCCCGGGGAGCCGGAGCCGGCCCCGGGTGTGGGCGAGGACTTCGTCGCCGGCGGCGCCCGCGTCTCGCCCGACGGCGACCGGCTCGCCGTGGTCGGCCGCCTCAACCCCAAGTCTCCCCTCAACCTTTACGTTTTGGACCTGAAGACGGGGAGCCTCGACGCCGTGACAACCAACGAGGACATGGAGATAAAGACCGGACCAGACGACCTGGCCTGGTCCCCCGCCGGCACGAGCGTCGCCATCGTGGCCCGCGGCGCCTCGTCCGGGGAGCCCGAGGTACGCGCGGCCACCGCCGACGAGCTTCTCGACGCCTTCTACAACCTCTACGAGATCCCGATAACTACGCCCGAGCCCCCGGGGGCCCCGCGATGAGGGACGCGGCGCTCTGGGCGGCGGGCGCCGCTTTGGCCTTCCTCTTGACGGCCGGGGCTTTCCTGGTCCTGGCGAACCTCGCGACGGGTCCCGCGGCGGAGGACCTGCCGGCCACGCCCGCGCGCGGAAAGCCGGGGCCCCCTCTGGACCTGGACCTGAACAGGGACAAGCTCGCCTCCCTGGAACCGGCACCGGACCAGGAACTGCTGCTCACCGTGGAGAACGCGGGCAGCGGCGACTTCTCGAACGTGAACCTCACGCTCGAAGCGTCCTCGGGAGATACCGCCAACCCCCGCTCCCGCTTCTACCGGCAGACGCTGCGAGACCTGAGAGCGGGCGAAGACGTCGAAGTGCGCTTCCTCCTGGACCTCTCGCAGACAGCGGAAGCGTCGGCCCCCCCGACCGCCCCGGACGAAAGCTCGGAGATAATCGAGATCCGGGCCACCACCCCGGAAGGCGTCTCGGTGGTCCGTACCGCGATACTGCCCCTGTAAGGCTCCTCCCTTCGGTCGCCGCGCACGGTGCAGCTTGTGCCTTCGCTTTCAGCACACCGTCTCCGGCGGCTTTCGGCTTCTTGGCCGAGCATCGTCTCGCCGTTGTCCGCGGCATCTGATCGTCCCGCCCACCGGCGGAAGACCGGGACCATCTCTCCACCCGCGCGCCGACGAGCCATCACGTCATAGGGGGCGGGTTTCGAACCCGCCCGCGCCCGAGCAAGGCAATCTCAGAACCGCAAGCCAGACACACCCAGGCAAGTCCCCGAACGTCCGAAAGCCGAGAGGCGCCGAAGGCGCCGCGCTACCCCTTCCGGTGTTCGTCGGCGCGGGCCAGGATGCCGGGGTTCGGGACCTTTCCTTTCAGGCTCGGCAGCCTGACCTTGCCGACGAGGGACCGGGCCAACTCCCCCACCTCGACGGCGCTGCCGAGCTCGGTACGGACCAGGGTGTAGCGGCCGAGCGGCGCGTGGCGCACGGGTCTCCAGCCGCTCTGAAGCATGAACGCGGTCGGGACGTGGTGGGGCCTCTCCCGGTCGCTCGACACGGCCTCGACCGTGGCGACGCCCCGGAGGCGCAGCTCCCTGAGCATCCTGACCAGCAGCCGGCGGCGGGTCCTGACGTCGCCCCCGACGTAGGCCAGCATCGCGGCGTCGTCGGCGAACGGCCCAACCGCGTAGCCCCGGGCGCGCGGGAACCGCTCGGGCGGCCCGTAGACCACGAAGCCCTGCACCTCATCCCCCCGGCGCACGACGAACCCGGCCGTGCCCCAGCCCTCTTCCATCTCGCGGAACCACTCCGCGGCCGGCCGGCCCCTCGTCCAGAAGGAGACCGCCTCCGCCAGGCCAGGCACCCCGTCCGCGACGTCGGGCGTTATCGCCCCGACCACGGGTACGAACGAGGCAGCTTTCATGCCTCCGGTCCCAGATCCTGCTTGCCCCGCAGCCGCTCCCGCGTCTCCCGCACCTTCCTTCGGAGCTCTTCGGACCTCTCCGCCTCCGTGACGGACCCTTCGAGGGGTCTCTCGACGGGTTCTTGCGAATCCTCAGAGACGTCCCGAAGGCGCGGACGAGACGGTGGGGCGGTCGTCTCTTCGAGGTTGGCCTGGGGGACCGGGTCAGCCGGACGTCCGCGGCCTTCCAGAAGGGCGGCCCTGCGCTCCCGCATGCCCTCGCGGGTCTCGAAGTAAGACTCGCGCCCCCGCTCGCGGGCTTCGCCGGCCCGATCAGAGAGGGAACCCCGCAGCTCACGGCCGCTGCGGGGGGCGAGGAGCACGCCCGCGAGCAACCCCGCGGCCCCGCCGAGCAGGAACGTTCTCAGCCGAGATCTATCCACCAGCTCTGCCTCCTTGTGGGCCCTTCCGGTGCGGACCCTTCCGGATCATTCTAACCGCTTTTGGTGCGGGTGAGGGGGATGCCGCGGCGCGGCGTGTCCACGCCCATCAGGAGCGGCGAGGCCTTCCGCTCGGCCCTCTCGGCTATGCCCGAGACGCGGTTCGCCACGATCTCGACCACCTCATCAGAGGTGTTCTCAATGGAGAGGTTCTCGACCGCATCAACCCCGGCCCGGCCCGCGCTCTCGACGATGTAGTCGTGGATCTGGCGTATCTGCTGGAAGTAGCTTATGTACTCCTCCGCGGGCCGCCGCATCGCCGTGCCCATGGCCCTGATGTAGAACCGGGAGCGGTGGACGTTCTCGTTCTGGAGGTGTACGACGAGCGTACAGACGTTCGGGTGGTCCAGAAAACGCCTCGGGATTATCTCCGGCACGAGGTGAACCCCCTCTATAACGAGGTTCGTCCCCTCCTTGAGCCCCCGCTCCACTATCGCCTCGACGCCCACGGAGACCCTCGCCGCCTGCTCCCTGAAGCCGAAGAGGACCGCCTCCTCCTCCTCGACCGGCACCCGCACGTCCTGGCGTTTGATCTCGTACGAGCTCTTGTGCAGTATCGGCAAGAGATCGGGGCTGATGGCGTGCCGCAAGACCTCCCTGATGGAGTCCGTCCCGACCACGCTCTGGATGTTCAGCCGCCTGGCGACGTCCGCCGCCAGCGTGCTCGTCCCGACCCCGGTGGCGCCGCCGATCAAGACGACCACGGGCTCGCTCGACTCGCGCAGGATGCGCCACTTGTCCAGCCGTCCGACGGCGATGGCGTCCTTCTTGACGAGCTTGTCCCGGACGCGGGCCAGCACCTCCTCCTCCTCGACCGTGAAGCGCTGCTCGGCCGCGAGCTCGGCCCGGACCTCGCTCGCTATCTGGTGGGCAAGCTCCGGCCCGGCACCCGCCTGGGCCAGCGTCTGGGCCAGGATGCCGCGCGAAAACGGGGTCTGGCGACCGCCTTTGACGATGGTGATCTCACGTTCCTCCATGGCACCCTCCTAAAGGAGCCGACGAGCGCTAGTCGCCGAGAATGCGGAGGCCCCCGAACTTCCTCCCCCGCCGCTTCCTGATGCGAGCGTAGAAGAATAACAGAAACGCCACGAGCAACGCCGGCAGCAGGGGCACGAAGGCGCCGATCAAACCACCCACCAGCGCTACCGCGTCCTCGATCAAGCTCAGAAAAGAAGTGGACACCCCGGATGAGGCGTCCCTCGCCGATGGCCGCAGCAACACCTTGAGCACCGCCACCGCGCCCGCTACGACCGCGCCGGCGATGAGGTAAGGGGCGGCGTCCGCACCCAGGCCCGCGGCCGAAGCGAGGCCGAACACCAGCCCGCCCGACGCGGCCCTGATCGGCACCATTATCCAGTTAAAGACGCGTTCTAGCGCCCGGATCTTATCCAGCACGATCTCCAGGACCGAGAGACCCGCCAGGCCTCCAAAGAGAGCCCACACGTTCACCGCAACGCCGGACGCCGAGAGATCGAACACCCCGAGAGCGGCGAACAGTGCGGACAGCGCGAGCGGCAGGAAAGCCCGCACCCCCGCCACGGAAGCGAGTCCCACACCCAACCCTAATGCCAATACGATTTCCACGCCGACATTATACCCGGGGCAAGTCGGCTTCAAAGCCGGCGAACCGTCCTAAGGACGTGAACCGCCTGCGGCCCGCGGGGCGCCCTTGGTTGCCCCGGTCCCCTTTTGCCTCTAGGCTATACTCGCCCAAGTTTGTGGCCCGTAAGCCACAGAAAGATCCGGAGGATTAGACATGCCGCAGGCCGTGACGATGGACAAAGTGGTGGCGTTCTGCAAGCGCCGGGGCTTCGTGTACCAGAGCTCGGAGATCTACGGCGGCCTTAGGTCCTCCTACGACTACGGCCCCTTGGGCGTCGAGATGAAGCGGAACATCAAAGAGGAGTGGTGGCGGAGCACCGTCCACATGCGCGACGACGTTGTGGGGCTCGACGCGGCGATCATCATGCACCCGAAGGTGTGGGAGGCCTCCGGGCACACCGCCACCTTCAACGACATGCTCGTCGAGAGCCGCACCTCCAAGCGCCGCTACAGAGCCGACCACCTCATCGAGGACGCCACCGGCATCGACGCAGAGGGCATGAGCCCCGAGCAGCTCACGAAGATCATCCAGGAGGACGATCGGGTCAAAGACCCCGTCGACGGCGGACGGGACTTCGCGCCGGTGCGTCCCTTCAACCTCATGTTCGAGACGTACATGGGGCCGGTAAAGAGTGAGGAGAACCTGGCTTACCTTAGGCCCGAGACGGCGCAGGGGATCTTCGTGAACTTCAAGAACGTCACCCAGACCAGCCGGGTCAAGGTGCCGTTCGGGATCGCCCAGCAGGGCAAGTCTTTCCGAAACGAGATCACACCGGGCAACTTTATCTTCCGCACCCGCGAGTTCGAGCAGATGGAGATGGAGTTCTTCGTCGAGCCGGGCACGGACGAGGAGTGGCACGAGTACTGGCTGGATCAGCGCTGGAACTGGTACCTGAACCTCGGCATCCGCGAGGAGAACCTCCGCCGCTACGAGCACCCTAAAGAGAAGCTCTCCCACTACTCCAAGCGCACGGTGGACATCGAGTACAACTACCCGTTCGCCGGCTGGTCGGAACTCGAAGGTGTGGCCAACCGCACGGACTACGACCTCAAACAGCACGCCGAGCACTCCGGCGAGAACCTCGAGTACATCGACCAGGCCACCAACAAACGCTACTACCCTTACGTCATAGAGCCCGCCGTCGGCCCCGACAGAATAATGCTCGCCTTCCTCATGGACGCCTACACCGAAGAGGAGATAAACGGCGAGGAGCGCACCGTCCTGAAGCTCCATCCTCGCATCGCCCCGACCAAGGCCGCCGTCTTCCCCCTCTCGAAGAAGGAGCCCGTCTCGACCATAGCGCGCGGGCTCTACGACGACCTCAAGGGCGACTACCGGCTCTTCTACGACGACTCGGGGTCCATCGGGCGGCGCTACCGCCGCCAGGACGAGGCTGGCACCCCCTTCTGCGTGACGGTGGACTTCGACACCATCGAGGACAAACAGGTGACCATCCGCGACCGCGACACGCTAAAGCAGGAGCGCGTGCCGATAGAGTCCGTGCGGGACCGGCTGAAGGACCTCATCTCCGGCTAGCGCGCCGCCCGGCAGGGCGCCGCCCGGCAGGGCGCCGGGTCCATGTCCGTCCTACTTTTTTGATCGCCCCGGTGGCCATACAAGCCTGAACTCGTCCGCGTAAGCCTGGGCTATAACGGCCGCTTGCAGCAGGCCTGGACGCCCGCTCTGGTCCGTCTCTCCGTCCTGCGCGAGGCCCCAGACACTCTCGAAGAACCCCTCGGTCCTGGGGGCGGGTCGCATCTGCCAGTCCAGGCGAACCCCCATCTCCTCGGAGCACATCCCGTGGGGGGTGCCCGGTGGGACGGTGAGGGCCTCGCCCACGACGTAGCCCCGCTCCTCGCCGTCCACGACGGCCCGAAGCGTGCCGGAGAGGACCTCCTCCCACGCCTCTCCCTCACTCGTACTGTGGTAGAGGGCCGGGGACCCGAAGTCGCCGGGAGGGTCTCCGCGCGAGACGCCCTGGGTGGCCGGTTCGGTTGTGGGTCGGGCCTCTTCTCCGGAGGGGCTTCTCCGGAGGGGCTTCGGCGGCCTTCGACCTCGCACGAAAACTGCACCGGCGAGAGGTCCCGGCCCGCGGTCTCTCGGGTCCCGATTTTCCTGCTACAGTCCGGGCGAGAGTCCTCTCAAACCCAGCAAAGGAGCTGTGCAGACGATGGAGATTGCGGTGGTAGCACAATTGTTATCTTCTCTTGGCACCCTCGTGGTCGCGTCGGGGATCCTCTACCAAGGCAGGCAGGCCCGCAAGGCGCGCGACGACACGGACCGGCCCCAGATCATAGTGGACGCGGACTACACCGGGCGCTTCACCACCAACATCGTGGTGCGCAACATCGGCAACGGCACGGCCAAGAACGTCACCTTCGAGTTCTCCGCCCCCCTGGAGAGCACGAGCGGCCACAACATCACCGAGCTCCCGTACTTCAAGCACGGCATAAACTTCATGGCCCCGCAGACGGACCTCCCCGCCGTCTGGGACTCCTACCAGAACGTGGTGCAGAACCTGAGGGCAAAGGGCCTGATGAACGGCATCACGATCACCTCCTACTACGAGGACCGCAACGGGGAGCCCTACGAGACCGCGTGGACGATAAACCCGCTGCTGCTGGAAGGTAGCGGGTACTCGGACTACAAGGGGTACGAGGACGAGGTGCAGGCCCTCCAAGACCAGGCGAGGGCGATGGAGAGGATCTCCGAGGAACTGAGAGGGCTAAAGGAAGCGACGAACCGGCAACCCAACGGACGGGCAGGGTAGACAGCTTGCGCCGGGCGTCCTGCACGCGTCTTTTCGCGCCCGGCTCGCGCGGGTACACACCGTACCGTCGTGCGGACGAGAACAATCGAGGATCCATGAGCGGCACCAACACCACCGCCGGACGCGACCGCCCTGGCGACCAATCGGGCATCATCGTGTTCGGCGGGGGAGGGGGCGGCCGAAGGGTCCGCGAAGCCGGGGGTGCTGCGTGGTCGCGCCCGTCGGTTGCCTCGTGTCCCTGTCGATGGCCCTGGTGTTCTGTGGGGCGGCCGTCGCCCGGCTACTCTAGGAACCGACGAAGGAAGGGAAGGGGAGGGGTTAGCTAGTGCCGCGGACGTGGGTGGTGGCCCTCATAGTGGTCTGCATCGTCCTGAACGGGGCCGGCTTCCTGTGGCACCTCTTCGAGCCGATCCCGCTCTACGACGAGATCGCCCACCTCCTGACGCCGCTCGTGCTCGTTGCGGTGGTCGCGGAAGTCATCTACCGCAACGGGGGAGACGACGAGTTCTTCGACACGCCGCGCCACGCCATCGTAACCGGCTCGGTCATCGGGCTCTTGGGGGCCGCCGGGTGGGAGGGGGTGGAGGTCGTGCTCTCCGCCATGGGCGTCGCCATCTCGAACACATTGGCCGACTCGCTCTTCGACGTCTTCTTGGGCGTCGTCGGGGGCGCCGCGGGCGCCTACATCGCCGACCACTTCCTCGACCGGCTCTTCGGGCGCTCGCGCACGGACTCCAACCGACCCCGGGTCCGCTAAAACGCGCGACTTCGGAGAACGCCTGCCTTCCGAGACGCACGATGGATGGCCCGACGCCGCGGTGCGCCAGAGCCCTAAATGGCTGTTGCGCGTTTTTCAGGCCCAAAGCTCCTTGATGCGCCCCTGCGGCCTCCCGAGCAGCCGGTTGACGTAGCAACCGTAGGTGTAG
>CADCUW010000698.1:4704-8867 GCA_902805985.1 uncultured Rubrobacteraceae bacterium | reverse complement strand
TTCGATGAGCGCGTCACCTAGCGCCTCCTTCCTTTCCTGCGCCGGCGCACGATCATCGCGTCCGAACGCTTGTGCTTCTTGCGGGTCGGCGACCCCTGGGTGATCTTGCCCCAAGGAGTAACGGGCGCGCGACCGGGCGTGCTCTTGCCCTCGCCGCCACCGTGCGGGTGGTCGACCGGGTTCATGACCGTACCACGCACCGTCGGGCGGATGCCGAGGTGGCGCTTGCGGCCGGCCTTGCCCCACCGGACGTTCTGGTGCGACTGGTTGCCGACGACGCCCACGGTCGCCCTACACTCGGAGCGGACCCTGCGGCGCTCGCCGCTCGGAAGCCTGAGCGTCACGAGGCTTCCCTCGCGCGCCGTGAGCTGGGCGCTCGTGCCGGCGCTGCGGGCCATCTGGGCCCCGCGCCCCGGCTCGAGCTCGACCGCGTGGACCACGGTGCCGACCGGGATGCGGTTGAGCGGCAGCGTGTTGCCGACGTCGACCTCGGCATCGGGGCCGCTCTCGACGAGCGAGCCGACCGTGAGGTTCCTGGGGGCGAGGATGTAGCGCTTCTCGCCGTCGTGGTAGTGGAGCAGGGCGATGTTCGCCGAGCGGTTCGGGTCGTACTCGATGGCCGCGACCGTCGCCGGCACGCCGTCCTTGCGCCGCTTGAAGTCTATGTGGCGGTAGCGCCGCTTGTGACCGCCGCCGATGTGGCGGGTGGTGATGCGGCCCTTGTTGTTCCGGCCGCCGGTCTTGTGCAGCTTCGTGGTGAGCTTCTTCTCTGGTTTATCTCGCGTGACCGAGTCGCGCGTGAGGACCGAGGAGTTCCTGCGGCCCGCGCTCGTCGGCTTGTAACGTCTCGCAGGCATCCTAGACTCCCTCGAACAGCTCTATGCTCTCGCCCGGCGCCAGCTTCACGACCGCCTTCTTCCAGGTCGCGGTCCGGCCCCTCGTGAGGCCCTGGCGCTTGGGCTTGCTCTTGACGTTCGACGTGTTGACCCTCGCGACGCTGACGTCGAAGGCTCCCTCCACGGCGCGTTTGATCTGGTTCTTGTTCGCCCGCCGGTCTACCTGGAAGGTGTACTGCCCCTCGGTCTCGATGAGGTTGTAGCTCCTCTCCGAGATGACCGGACGGATGATTACCTGATGCGGATCCACTAGCCCTCCTCCCGGTTCCCGGCGAGCTTCGCGTAGGCAGCCCGCGAGAATACGACCTCGCGAGCCCGCAAAAGCTCGTAGACCCCGTACTCCCTGGGTGCCGTGACGGTGACCTTTGGCAGGTTCCTGAACGAGAGCGCCACGTTCGCGTCGTCCTCCGTCAGCACCACCAGCACGGGCCCCTCGACCTCCATGTTCCTGAGCAGATCCTTGGCCTGCTTGGTGGAGGGCGCCTCGAAGGCGAGCGAGTCAACGACGTAGACCTCGCCGTCGGCCGCCTTGGCCGAGAGGACCCCGTCGAAGGCGGCGCGGGCCTCCTTGCGGTTTATGCGCTTGCCGAAGCGGGCCGGCTTGGTCTTGGGGCCGCCCCAGGTGCCGCCGCCGTAGCGGGTCGGCGACTGGGCGTCGCCCGCCCTAGCCCTACCCGTGCCCTTCTGCCGGTACAGCTTGGCGCCCGAGCCCCGGACGTCGCTGCGCCCCTTGGTGTGGGCCGTGTAGCGCCTGCGACCGTCGAGCTCGGCGACGACGGCCCTGTGTATGACGTGCTCGTTCGGCTCCGTGCCGAAGCGCGGGCCTTCGAGGTCAAGCTGGGACTTGTTGCCGCTGCGGGCGTCGAAGAGGGTCGCTTGTGCCATCCTACTCACCCGCCTTTCTGATCTTCACAACAGCGTTCCTGCCGCCGGGGACGCCGCCGCGAACCCAGAGCTCGCCCTTCTCGGCGTCGACCGCGACGACCTCCAGGTTCCTGACGGTGGCGGTCTTGTTGCCCATCTGTCCCGGCATCTTCTGGCCCTTGAAGATACGGGCCGGGTCAGCCGAGGCGCCGGCCGAGCCGGGGGCCCTCACGTTGTGCGAGCCGTGGCTCACCGGGCCGCGCCCGAAGCCGTGCCGCTTGACCGTGCCCTGGAAGCCCTTGCCCTTGGAGGTAGAGCTCACGTGAACCCTGTCGCCGACCTCGAAGACGTCGGCGCCGATGGTGCCGCCGACCTCGCCCGTGACACCGCGAAGCTCCCTGAGGTGCCGGCGCGGCGGGGCGTCCAGCTTGGTGAACGTGCCGGCGTGGGCCCTGTTCGTGCGGCCTGACTTGGCCGGGCCGAAGCCGACCTGGACGGCCTCGTAGCCGTCGTCGTCCGGGGTGCGGACCGCCGTAACCAGGTTGGGCTCGACCTCTATCACGGTGACGCCGACCAGCGTGCCGTCGTCCTGGAAGGCCCGGGTCATCTGTTTCTTCTTTCCGAAAACTGCCGTAGCCATATCTCTAGGTCGCCTTGATCTCGATGTTCACGCCCGCCGGCAGGTCCAGCCGCTGCAACGAGTCAACCGTGCGCGGCGTGGGCTGCTGGATGTCTATGAGGCGCTTGTGGGTGTGCAACTGAAAGTGCTCGCGGGAGTCCTTATCGGTGAAGGGGCCCCGGATCACCGTGTAGCGGCTCTTCTTCGTCGGCAGCGGGACGGGGCCGAAGACAAAGGCACCCGTCCGCTCCGCCGTCTCGACTATCGACTTCGCGGTCTTGTCGATGACCTCGTGGTCGTAAGCCTTGAGCTTTATCCTGATCTTGGAGACAGCCATACTATTCGACGATCTCGGTGACGACGCCGGCACCAACGGTGCGCCCACCCTCGCGAATGGCGAAGTTCAACCCCTCGTCCATCGCAATAGGCGAGATAAGCTCAACCTCCATCACCGTGTTGTCACCGGGCATCACCATCTCCACGCCTTCCTCCAGCCGTATCTCCCCCGTCACGTCCGTGGTGCGGAAGTAGAACTGAGGGCGGTAGTTGGTGAAGAACGGCGTGTGACGCCCTCCCTCTTCCTTGGACAGCACGTAAACCTCGGCCTTGAAGCGCGTGTGGGGCGTTATCGTCCCCGGCTTCGCCAACACCTGCCCGCGCTCCACATCATCCCTCTTGAGTCCCCTGAGGAGTGCTCCTATGTTGTCGCCGGCCTGGGCCGAGTCCATGCTCTTGTTGAACATCTCTACACCCGTCACAACCGTCTTGCGGGTGGGGCGGATGCCGACGATCTCTATCTCCGTGTTCACGGAGACCTGACCCGTCTCGACACGTCCCGTGGCCACCGTCCCGCGACCCTGGATCGTGAAGACGTCCTCTACCGCCAAGAGGAAGTCACGGTCTATGTCACGCTCGGGCTCCGGCACATACGAGTCAACGGACTCCATCAGCTGCAAGATGGCAGGCTCCCCGTACTCTCCCTCATCGCCGTCCAGAGCCTTCAAGGCACTGCCAACCACTACCGGCACGTCATCACCGGGGAAGTCGTACTCGGACAGAAGCTCCCGGACCTCCATCTCAACAAGCTCCAAAAGCTCCTCATCATCGACCATGTCGGCCTTGTTGAGGAAGACCACGATGTAGGGAACCCCTACCTGACGGGCGAGCAGGATGTGCTCGCGGGTCTGGGGCATCGGGCCGTCGGCGGCCGAGACCACGAGGATGGCCCCGTCCATCTGGGCCGCACCCGTGATCATGTTCTTGACGTAGTCGGCGTGCCCCGGGCAGTCCACATGCGCGTAGTGGCGGTTCTCCGTGGCGTACTCCTGGTGGCTTGTGGCGATCGTGATGCCCCTCTGGCGCTCCTCGGGGGCGTTGTCTATCTGATCGAAAGCCACCTCGCGGTTTGCCGGATCACCAGGCACGGCCTTCGCAAGGGTCTTGGTGATCGCCGCGGTGAGCGTCGTCTTGCCGTGGTCGACGTGGCCTATGGTGCCCACGTTCAGGTGCGGCTTGTTCCTCTCGAACTTCCCTCTGGACATTGTGGTCTCTCCTCTCCTGTTCCTATTAACGCCGGAAGGGGGTTAGCCCTTCTCGGCGATCTCCTGGGCGATGCTCTTCGGCACCTCTTCGTAGTGGTCGAACTGCATGGTGAACGTGGCACGTCCCTGGGTCTTGGAGCGCACGGTGGTCGCGTAACCGAACATCTCGGAGAGCGGCACCATCGCCCGGATGACCTGGCCGCCGCCGCGGGAGTCCATGCCCTGGATCTGCCCGCGCCTGGC
>CADCUW010000698.1:0-4694 GCA_902805985.1 uncultured Rubrobacteraceae bacterium | reverse complement strand
ACGGCCTTTGCAAGGGTCTTTGTGATCGCCGCGGTGAGCGTCGTCTTGCCGTGGTCGACGTGGCCTATCGTGCCCACGTTCAGGTGCGGCTTGTTCCTCTCGAACTTCCCTCTGGACATCCGTGATCCTTTCTCGTTACCACATCTTCAGGGGACAAAAATAGTAGCGGCGGCAGGACTCGAACCTGCGACACGCGGATTATGATTCCGCTGCTCTAACCGACTGAGCTACGCCGCCACGCCTATGTCGCGGACCGGACCTGAGTCCTGTCCAAGAGCCCCCGAGCGGACTTGAACCGCTGACCCCCTCCTTACCATGGAGGTGCTCTACCACTGAGCTACAGGGGCGTATCCTTCTGGTGGGGGCGGGAGGATTCGAACCTCCGTAGGCGAAGCCGGCAGATTTACAGTCTGCTCCCTTTGGCCGCTCGGGCACACCCCCGCCCACGCCTCGCGATACCCTTCCGCAAAGCGCCCGAATATGGTAGCAAACGCGAAGCCATTTTCAACGGACCTCATCGGGCCCCAAACCAGAGCCCGGGAAGGGAATCGAACCCCCGACCGGCCGCTTACAAGGCGGCTGCTCTACCTCTGAGCTACCCGGGCAAGAAGGTTTCAAAGCCCACGCCTGTCCACCAACGCCATTCTACCAAGCCGGTCCTGGCGCGGGCCACGGCCAACCACCCTATCTAATACCCCGAACCTGGGGCCCGATGCCTACGTCCCCCTCCTCCGGATCTCTTCGAGCTTGCGGATGGTCTCGGCCGAGAGCCTGTCTGCTATGCGCGATCGGCGCGGGACGTCGGGGTTGCGGGTTACGGCGGGGAGTTCGTCGAGAAGGTTGGCGAACTCGCGGGGGGTGGCGCGGGTGGAGCCGCGGGCCAGCGCGGTGCGCTGGAGGGCGAAGTCGGCGGTGTAGACGGTGGCGGAGCCCTCCAGTTTCGCGAGGAGGCGCTCTATCTCGTCGTCGGCGGACTCGCCGGGGGCGCTGTAGACGATGCGGACGGCGCCGCCGGCGCGGGGCTCCTCCCGTCGGGGGTTGGGGGCGCGGTGGGCGTCGAAGACGACGATAATGGTGCGGCCCGTCCAGCCGGCGGCCTTGAGGGCGTCGGTGATCAGGAACTCGCGGGCGGCGTCGAAGGTGTCCGCGTCGCGGTAGCGGTCGAGGGCGCCTATCACGTTGTAGGCGTCGAGGACCAGGTACGAGGACATGCCTATCCCCTCTGCCTGCGAGCCTCGTACGCCAGAACCGCCGCGGCCACGGAGACGTTCAGGGACGAGACGGCGCCAAGCATCGGGACGGAGACGGTCCCGTCGCAGGCCTCGCGCACGAGCCGCCTCACGCCCCGTCCCTCGCTCCCGAGGACGAGGGCCACAGGGCCTGCGAGGTCGAGCTTCGCGTAACCCGTCCCGCCCGCCTCGGCGGCGTAGACCCACACGTTCGCCGCCTTCATCCCATCCACCGCGCGTTTGAGGTTCGTCACCCTGGCGACGCGGACGTGCTCGCTCGCCCCGGCGCTCGCCTTGACCGCCGCCGCCGTCACCCCCACGGCCTTGTCTTTAGGGATCACGACCCCGCTCGCCCCCGCCCCGTCAGCCGCCCGCAGGACCGCCCCCAGGTTGCGCGGGTCCGTGACGCCGTCGAGCATCAGGATCAAAGGCTCCGGCACGGCCAGGATCTCCTCCAGGCTGGAGTACGGGTAGGATTCGACCCGCGCCACGACGCCCTGGTGAACCCCACCCCGCGCCAGCTCGTCGATCCGGTCGCGGGAGGTTTTCTTGACGGGCACGCCTCCGGCCGTTGCGCGGACCTCGCCGCTGGCGGTGGAATCCAGGACCTCGATCACCCTTCTTCGGCGACCTTTCAGCGCCTCGACGACGGGGCGGATACCGTAGATGATCTCCGCCACCGGCTACCGGCGGCTCAGAATGGGACCGTCCGGTGTGTCCTCGGCGGCCCAGCCCGCCTCGGCGAGCTCGTCGCGCAGCCGGTCAGCCGTGGCCCAATCCTTCTCCCGCCGGGCCACCTCCCTGCTGGCGGCCAGGGTGAGGACTTCCTCGCCAGGCTCCTCCGGGTACCGGATACGGACGCCGCCCACCTCGGTCGCCATCTCACGCGAGAGGTCGAACCCGAAGACGGTCATGACCTCCTCGACCGCACCCGCAAGGGAGGCGAACTCGCCCGCAGCCCCGGGACGGTCGGAGATCTCACGCGCCGCCCGGTTCGCGGCCTCGAACAGTGTCGCGACGACCTCGGGGGTGTTCAAATCGTCCCTCATCGCCTCCTCGAACCGTTCGCGCAGACCAGAGGCGAGATCTTCCGAAAGCTCCGAGGACTTATCCGAGCCGGAGATCTGACGGTAGAGCCTGAGCAGACGCTCGTAGGAGCGGCGCTTCTCTTCGAGGATCTCCTCGGAGTACTCGATGGGCTGCGAGTAGTGGCTCTGGAGCAGCCACATACGCACGGCGTTGCGGCCGTGGAGGTCCACCGCCCGCCCCACGTCGAGCACGTTGCCGACGGACTTCGCCATCTTGTCCGACCCGCCGAAGGTGACCATCCCGTGGTGCGCCCAGGCGCGGACGAACGGGTGGTCCGGGTGGGCCGCGCAGCTCTGCGCCAGCTCGTTCTCGTGGTGCGGGAAGCGGATGTCCGTGCCGCCGCCGTGGACGTCCGCGCCATCAGGCAGGTGCTCCCCGACCATCGCGGAGCACTCGATGTGCCACCCCGGACGGCCAGGACCCCAGGGGCTCGGCCAGGAGGGCTCGCCGGGTTTGGAGGCCTTCCAGAGCGCGAAGTCCAAGGGGCTCCTCTTGTCTTCCATCTGGCCCTTCTCCGTCTCGCGCATCTCCCTCGGGTTCTGGTGGCTCAAAGAACCGTAGTCAGGGAAGCTCTCGACGGAGAAGTAGACGTCGCCGTTGGCTTCGCTCGGGGCGTAGGCGTGGCCCTTCCCGATGAGCTCTTCTATCAGGGAGATCATCTCGGGGATGTGCTCCGTGGCCTGCGGCTCGACGTCGGGCGGGCCGATGCCGAGCAGCGCGAGGCGCTCGTGGAAGGAGTCGGTGTAGCGGTCGACGATCTCCTGCCACGAGACGCCCTCGGCGTTCGCCTTGTTGATGATCTTGTCCTCTATGTCCGTTACGTTCTGGACGAAGGTCACGTCGTAGCCCCGGCTCCGCAAATACCGGACCACCACGTCCCAGAAAAGCGGCGCCCGCGCGTTGCCGACGTGGATGTGATCGTAGACCGTGGGCCCGCAGACGTAGAGCCCGATCTTCCCGTCCCGCCCGACCTCGACCATCCCGCCGCTCAAGCTGTCCCGCACGAATACGCTCATGACCCTAGTCTAGCCTCTCTCGCCTGTTCTATCCGCGCCCGCGCCTCTCCCGATCCGAGTACGGCCAGGACGAGACCCATCTCCGGTCCGCTGTTCTGCCCAGTCAGCGCCAACCGAAGAGGGTGCAACAGGTCGCGGGTCTTTATGCCCCGCTCTTTGGCCCAGGCGCGCAGCTCTGCGACGAAACCCCGCGCGGCTTCCACGTCTCGCAACTCCCTGCCGTGGAGCGACGCGGCTATGTGATCGAAAACCTCCGTGCTGGACCCCGGCAGTTCGTCGGCGAAGGCCGTGGGGTCCACGGGTCCCATAACCTCGCGCAGCAGGCGCGGGGCGTCCGAGAGCACGCGCGCCTCTTCCCGGATCACCTCAAGCGTCGCGGCCTCCCGGCCTTCGGGCAACGGCCCGTCGAGGAACGGTTCGACGCGCCGGCGCAGCTCGCCCTCCGCCAGGCGACGGATGTGCCTGGCGTCGAAGTAGAGGAGACGATCGGGGTCGAAGGTGGAGGGACTCGCGCCGAGACGCGAGGGGTCCCACTCCCTGACGAGCCCGTCCAGATCGTCGAAATCCTCTCTGCCCGACGGGTGGGTCCAGCCTAGAAGCACGAGGTGGTTGAGGAGTGCCTCTGGCAGGTAGCCCTCGCGCCGGTAGTCCGCGACGCTCGCGGCGCCGTGGCGCTTGGAGAGTTTCTTGCCGTCTGGGCCGAGGATAACGCCGAGGTGGACAAACTTCGGCTCCGCGAGGCCGAGGGCCCGGTAGAGGAGGGCCTGGCGGCCCGTGTTAGGGAGGTGCTCCTCGCCCCGGATGACGTGGGTGATGCCCATGTCCGTATCGTCCACCACGGCGGCGAAGTTGTAGGAGGGGGTGCCGTCGGACTTGCGGATCACGAAGTCCTCCGCCCGGCTGAACGAAACGGCGCCCCGCAACTCGTCCCGGAAGCTCCCCTCCCGTCTCGCCGGCCGGAAGTAGAGGGCGCGGCGTCCCTCCTCGTCCGTGATCTCATAGGTTAGTCCTGCTTCTGTAAGGCGTTCGACGGCCCCTTCGTACACCTCCCCGCGCCCGCTCTGGCGGCGCGGTCCCTCGTCGAAGGCGAGGCCGAGCCAGGCGAGGTCCTCGAGTTGCGCCTCCTCGAACCCGCGGGTGCTGCGGGCCCGGTCGGTGTCCTCGATGCGCAGGAGGAGCGTGCCCCCGTGGTGTTTGGCGAAGAGGTAGTTGAAGAGGGCCGTGCGGGCGCCGCCGAGGTGGAGCATCCCGGTCGGGCTGGGGGCGAAGCGTACCCGGACCTCCGTCACGGGGCTACCTCTCCTGCAGGAGGCAGACGGCCTGGGCGGCGATGCCCTCTCCCCTGCCGGCGAACCCGAGC
>CADCUW010000697.1 GCA_902805985.1 uncultured Rubrobacteraceae bacterium | reverse complement strand
CGGAGGCACTAGCGGCCCGGCGCGACTAGGCACCATGATAAACAGTCTTACGGAGTAGCAGCCCCGTTTCTTCCCTTGAGATCGCCGTGGGTTAATCTCTCAGGCTTCTCGGAGCGAGAACGTTCACAGGCGTCGGGGTGAGGCGTAAACCGCGTCACGCCGAAACGAGCCCTGCGGTCGTATGCTTTTTATTACAAGAATTGGTCCCCCGCTGTTGCGTTCGGGGGTACCGACAATCTTTACGGAAGGCAAACGTTATGCAAAACGGCGGTCACAAGAACGATGTCGACCCCATCAAGACCGACGTATTGATCGTCGGCGCTGGTGCTGCGGGGCTGCGGGCGGCCATCGAGTTGGCCAGGGAGGGCGTCGACGTCCTGGTTCTGGGCAAGCGCCGCCACGGCGACGCCCACACCGTGTGGGCGGCGGGCGGCATCAACGCCTCTTTGGGCAACCTGGATCCCGACGACCGGTGGGAGATACACGCCGCCGACACCATCGGGGAGGGGCACTTCGTCAACGACCCGAGGGCCGTGGAGATCCTGGCCCGCGAGGCGCCGGAGCGCATCCTCGAGCTTCGCGACTGGGGTTGCCCGTTCTCCCTGACGGAAGACGGGGAGCTAAACCAGCGCTACTTCGGCGCCCAGTCCTTCCGCCGCACCTGCTTCGCCGGGGACAGGACGGGCGAGGCCATCATGGGCACGCTCGTAGACAAGGCCAAAGAGGTGGGCGTCCGCTACCGTGAGGACGTCTACGTGACGAAGCTTCTCAAGAGCGGCGGGCGGGTCAACGGCGCCGCGGGCTTCGACATGCGGAGCGGGCGCCGGCTGCTGTTCGGGGCCCGCGCGGTCGTCTTGGCCGCGGGCGGATACACGTCGATCTACCGGCGGGGATCCTCCCGTCCCGACGAGAACAACGGGGACGCGATGGCGCTCGCCTACGAGGTCGGGGCGGTCCTCAAGGACATGGAGTTCGTGCAGTTCCACCCGACGGGGATGATCGAGCCCGAGGAGATGGACGGCCGTCTTGTCACGGAGGCCGTCAGGGGCGAGGGCGGGCGCCTCTACAACAGCGAGGGCGAGCGCTTCATGGAGAGGCACTCGCCGGATCACATGGAGCTCGACGCGCGCGACGTCGTGGCGCGGGCCAACTACCGCGAGATCCGAGACGGACGCGGCACCCCCGACGGCGCGGTGCTGCTCGACATCTCTCACCGCGATGCGGGCTACATAAAGGACCGGCTGCCGAACATGTACGAGCAATTCATGGAGCAGGGGGTGGACATAACGAAAGAGCCCATGAAGGTTTCTCCTACCGCCCACTACGGCATGGGCGGCATCGAGGTAAACCCGCGGACGGGCGCTACGGCCGTCGAGGGGCTCTTCGCTGTTGGCGAGTCGGCCGCTGGCGTGCACGGCGCCAATAGGCTCGGGGGGAACTCCCTGGCCGAGACCGTCGTCTTCGGGAAGATCCTCGGCGAGCACCTGGCGGGCGCCCTCGACGACTTGCCGCCCGCGCCACTCGACCGGGAGGCGGCGCGGGAGCACTTCGCGGCCCTCGGCGCACTCGAGTCCGGAACGGGCGAGGCCGATCCGCAGGAGCTCATCGACGAGTTGCGCGAGCTCGTCTGGGACCAAGCCGGCATTGTCCGCACCGGCGACGGCTTGCGCGAGGGGATCGCCAAGCTCCGGGGCCTCAGGGAGCGTGCCGGAGGGCTTGCCATCCCCGATGCCTCCCCGAGCCGGCAGTTCGAGCACGCCCTCAACCTGCGCGCGATGCTGACCGCGGCGGAGTCCGTTATGCGCGGCGCCCTCGCCCGGGAGGAGTCGCGCGGCGCCCACCACCGCGAGGACTTCCCCGAGGAGGCCGACGGGTGGCGGAAGAACATCCTCTGCGCCGCGGACGAAGGGGGCGACATGCACCTGTGGACGGAGCCCGTGGGCGAGGTGCCGGCGGAGATACAGAAGGCCCTCGACGAGGACTACAGCCTCGACTACCACTACCTTGAGTAGAGGGGTTCGCGGAGGGCGCTGCGGTAGGGCAACAGAAAGGAACGCATTGAGCCAGTTAGTGGTTATAGGCGGAGGTCCGGCGGGGGTAACCGCGGCCCTGAGAGCTCGGGAGCTGGGGACGGAGGTCGCCCTGATCGAGCGCAACAAGCTCGGCGGGACCTGCACCAACGACGGCTGCGTCCCGACCCGGGCGCTCGCCAAAGCCGCCCGGCTCGTGCGCGACGCGGAGCAGTTCGCCGAATATGGCCTCTGGGGACCGGCGCCGGAAGTAGACTTCCCCGGGGTGCTCCGCGCGGCTACGAGGGTCGTGGAGGAAGTGCACGACAAGAAGCGTATCCGGGATCGGCTCGAGGAGGCGGGGGTCGAGGTCCACGACGCGGCCGGCGACGTCCGCTTCTTGGACCCCCATACCGTTCGTCTCGAAACCGGCGGTCCCGCGGGAACGGATGGCGAGATCCAGGGCGACCGTTTCGTCATTTGCGTCGGGGGGCGCTGGCGGGAGGCTCGGTTTCCCCGGCTCCGAGCACGCCCTTACCCATAGCGACGTGTGGGACATGGAGTCGCTTCCGGCATCGGTCGCGATCATAGGCGCCGCGGCGACGGGCTGCCAGTTGGCCTCCGTCTTCGCGGCCTTCGGGTCCAGGGTGCAACTCCTGGATCTCGCCCCGAGGATACTCCCCGGGGAGGACGAGGCTGTCTCCCGGGTCGTCGGGGAGAGCTTCGGGCGGCGCGGCGTACACATAGAGACCGGAATCGGCGGAGTAGGCGGTATAGAGAGGGTCTCCGAGGGTCCGGAAGGCCTTCTCCTCCGCTACGACACTCCGGACGGGGAGCGGGAGGCCCGGGTGGACGCCGTGATGCTCTCCGTGGGCTGGCCCGGCAACGTCGACGCTTTGGGGCTCGAGGCGGCGGGGGTGGAGACCGATAGGGGCCACATAGTCGTGGACGACACACTGCAAACCAGCGTGCCCCACATCTTCGCCGCGGGCGACATAACCGGCAGGGTCATGCTCGTCCAGAGCGCGACCTACGAGGGCAGCCTCGCCGCCGAACAGGCCGTGCTCGGCGCCGAGAGATCCCAGGGCCACGAGATAGTCCCCCACGGCGGCTTCACCGACCCCGAGTACGCCAGCGTCGGTCTCACGGAGCAGGCGGCGCGGGCCGGGCACGACTGCGTGGTCTCCTCTGTCCCGTATTCGGATCTCGATCGCGGCGTCATCGACGGCCACCAGGAGGGATTCTGCAAGCTGATAGTAGACCGCGACTCGCGACGCATCCTCGGCGCCCACATAGCTGGCGAACAGGCAGTGGAGGTGGTCCAACTCGTGGCGACGGCGATGCGCGGCGGGATGCCGGTGGAGGAGGTCGCTGACATAGAGCTCGCCTACCCGACCTTTACCGCGATAGTCGGGCTCGCGGCCAGACGCGCGGCCGGTAAGCTCGGGGTCACGATCAGCGACCGCGGGTGGAGCCCCCAGAGCCAGCTCGGGGTGGCCGAGTGGGAGCTCGGCAAGAACCACGACAAGATGGTCGCCGTGCTCTAAAAGAACCCCGCTGGGCAGCCCGAACGCGCCATCCAAGATTACCACCGCAGCTAACCGTCCCTGGACCTCGCGCCTGAACCGAAGGCCTAAGGCCTCCTCCCGGCGAGTCCGAAAACACCGTTGCAGCGTATTGCTCTCTGACTGGTGTAAAGCGGCATCGGTCAGCCCGCTCCACAGTACAATAAGATCTGGCGACTGCAAAGCGTAGAGGTAAGTTCGATCACGGTTGAGTGTTACACTCGAATTCAATTGGATGGTATGCTCACTACTTGCGGCACTTCGCTCCTCCACTGTTCGGCGGCGCTCACAATCCCTAGGAGCATTGGTATCCCAACTCCCTGATTAATTACTGCAAGCCGGCACAAGATAGTCCAAAGAAGTCTCACCTGCCAAGGCAGCGTCAGGCAGCGCACGAGGGGCCGAGCAGCGCCAAGTCACACTCAAAACAGATACTGTTCCGAGACCGAGTCAACTTTCAGGGAGTGATCAACCCGAGCTCCCTCAACCGGACAAGGTTTCGCAGGTACGCGTAAACACGGTCAGGAGTCGATTCGGCTCGCAGCCGGTTAAGCGGCTCCTCCGTGAGCCTGTGATACTCGTTCAACAGTGTTTCAAGGTCTTGGCTAGCCTGCTTATTAGCCTAGGCCGCCCCCAAGCGGACGATCCCTTGATCGGCGCGGCGGCGTCCTAGCGGGTCCGGGTCGGGGTCGTGACCCACCCTAGCGAATCCGTCTTGCCTCGAAAAGCCGGGGAGGATCTACGATGCTCTCCTGGGCGGGGACGAGCGCCATCTCCCGCGAGCCCACCCCGTAGGTCTCTTCCAGCACGGCGTGGACGGCCGAGGCCGTCATCGAGAGCGCCTCCGCCGGGCCGCCGCCCCGCAGCAGGTACGCCAGGAAAAGCGCCGCCGTCGCGTCGCCTGCGCCGTTGACCTCTATCTCCAACAGCGGCGTCCCGACCAGCCACGCCCCCTCCCCCGATACGGTCAGCATCTCGATCGTGCCCGCGGCCGCGTCGTTGCGCCTGAGGCTCGTCGTCAGCACCGTCTCGGGCCCGAGCTTCCTGGCCTCGCCGGCGGCCCCCAGCGCGCTGTTCAGGTCCCGAACCTGGACGCCCGTCAGGAACTCGAGCTCGAACCTGTTCGGCGTTACGATGTCGGCCGCCGGCACCGCGACCCCCTTGATGAACTCCGGTATCCCGGGCCTCACGAAGAAGCCACAACCGGCGTCGCCCCGAGGTCCCCGATGATCGCCGGGATCGCCACGTTCACCACGGTCGAGTCCACCAGGATCATGAAAACGCTGAAGGTGAGGACGACGAGCGTCAGCCACTCCCGCCGTCCCACGCCGTCCGCTGCCTCCCGACCCACGCCCGAGGCCGGCGCGGCCCCTCCTGAACCGCCCGTTCCGTTACTCATGGTACGACTCCCTTCCCCGAAACGTTCGTCCTGCCGCGGCCTTCCGACGTGGCGCCGCAGTCCACGCCGCTCGGGCCGCCGGCATGCTCCGTCGGCGGCCCTCCCGCCCCAACCCGCGCTCGGGTCCTTATTCACCGTTCGTCACACCCCCCTCGCGGGCCGCCGAACCGGTCGGGGCCCGACGAGCGAGCGCTTGAGGCGCTCGGGCCAGACGCCGTAGGCCGTCACCCAGGCGGGCAGGGCGCCCAGCACGGGCAGCCGGGTCAGCGCCTTCAGGAACGGGGGCGCCTTGTAGGGCTCGCCCGCCTCGAAGGCCCTCGCGATGTCCCCCTCCGCGGCTATTTGCTGACCCTGGACGAGCGCCGCCTGCCAGGAGCGCCTCCTCTGGACCTTCGCGAGGTCCCGGTCGGTCGGCCCGTCGCCGGACCTCAGGGGCTCGGTGAGCAGGTTCGCCGCGGCTATGGCGTCCTGGACGGCGAGGTTTATGCCGACCCCGCCCGAGGGGCTCATCACGTGCGCGGCGTCGCCTATGAGCAGGAGACCCGGGCGGTGCCAGCGCTCGGCGCGCCCGATCTTGACGGAGAGCAGCGTAAGGTCCTTCCACCCGCCGAGCGCCCCGTCGAGCCGGTCGGCCAGCCACGGCACTGCCCCGCCCACGAACTCCTTGATCGGCCCCACCCCGGTGGCCTTGGCCCGCTGGTAGGTGCCCTTGGGGATGCTGACCCCCGCCTGCCAGTAGGTGCCGCGGTCGATGAGGGCCAGGGAGTTCCTCGGGCCGAAATGGATGTCCACCACCGCCCCAGCAGCGTCCTCGGCGCGTCGCGGCACGTTGAAGTAGAGCACGTCCGTCCCGGCAGAGAGCTCCCGAAGTTCTATGCCGGCCAGCTGGCGGACCTTGGAGAAGCGCCCGTCGGCCCCTACGACGAGCTTCGCCCACACCTCGCGGACGCCCTCCGGGGAGCGGTAGCGCACGCCCCGGACCGCCCCGTCCTCCTCGACGAGCCCCTGGACCCGCGAGCGCATCCTGACGTCGAGGTTCGGGTACCGCTTCGCCTCCTCGAGCAGAAACCCTATGAAGCGCGACTGCAGCATCAGGACCAGGTAGGGGAAGCGCGTCTTGAGGCGCGCGAGATCGGCCACGACGAACGGCCTCTCGTCCCCGGGCCTCAGGTAGCGGACCTCGGGGACCTTCTCGTGCTCGAGCTCCAGGAGCCTGTCGGCCAGCCCGAGGCGGTCCATCAGCTCCATGATCGCCGGGTGGATCGTGTCGCCCCGGAAGTCCCGGTCGAAGTCCCCCTGCGCCTCGAGCAGGACGACCTCCACCCCCTGACGGGCCAGCAAGAACGCCAGGACCACCCCCGCCGGCCCCCCGCCGACAATCACCACGTCGGCGCGCCCGGTCGGGCGTCCCGTCGGGCGTCCCGTCGGGCGTCCCGCCTCGGGAAACGCGCCGAACTCCGCAGCCTCCGCCCCGCCGTTCACGTCCCGTCCCGCGCCTGTACCCAACCGCGCCACCTCCCGCTCCGCCTGCTCCGCGGCCGCCATGGCGCCCGTACCGACCTTGCCCCGCCTCGCCCGCTCCTCCATGCCGCTCCTTCCTTTACCTACCGTTAGTTAGGTTTGACTTACAAAAAAGGGGGTGCTCCTCAGCTTGCTCCTTTCTCCCGAGGGCCTTCTTCGCCCGCGGGGGTCCCCGGTTCCCTGGGGCGCAGCCCGTCGAGCAGGACGTCTATGAGGGCGTCGGCCGCGGCGGCCCCGTCCCGGTCGTTCTGGCCGCCCGCGGCGTAGGCGGAGATCTGGGCCCCGCCGACGAGGGAGAGGATGGTGCCGGAGATCAGGGAGGGGTCGGGCAGGAAGATCTCGCCCCGGTCTCGGGCGGCCCGCAGGGCCGCGAGCAGCGGCCCGTGCAAGCAACGGAAGGCGACGTCCATCAGCCGCCTCGATCGCTCCTCGGAGATCGCCGGCATGTCCCTGAGCACCATACCTTCGAGGCTCACGCGGGGCCGCTCGGAGAGCAGCGAGCGCGCGGCGGCCTTCAGCTCCTCGCCGAGGCCCGGGCCGGCTTCGGAGATGGCCTCCTCCATGCGCGCCCGGTGGCGTTCGAGGAGCCCCTCCATCACCTCAGCGTATAGCTGCTCCTTGCCCCCGGGGGCGTGGTGGTACAGGGAGGGCTTGCGCATCCCGAGGGCCTCCGCCACGTCGCCCAGGGCCACGCCCCGGTAGCCGCGCTCCCCGAAGAGCCCCCCCGCCGCGGCCAGTACCCTCTTCCGCGCCGCCCCGCTCCCTCGCCCTCCGTCCACCGACCCTCCAAGATCCGCGCCTAGTTGACCTAACGTTAGGTAGGGTACGAAACGCGGCCGGAATTGTCAAGCCCGTGGGGGAGCGCTCTGGGATCCTAGACACCGATGGGTGTTTACGTTCGAGCGATACTCGGACCCCCTCTACCTGGAGGCCGTGGCCCTCTGCCGCGTGCCGGGCGACGGCCACGGCGCCTCGCGCGCCCTCAAGCACCTGGCGAGCGAACGGCGCCAGGCGGCACGCCAGCGGGTCCTCGGGCCCCGGGCGCGATTGTCGTGGGGCCCATGTCTCGGGCCGTAGCTGCGGGGTGCGGTTCTTCCAAGCGGGCGGCGTGGGCGGACCGGGTCCACGGGGTGTTCGTACCAGATGTACTCTGCCGAAGAGGACCACACGCGCCCCCTCCCCGTCGTAGGCCTTCAGCCGGCCCACCTTCTCGGTGGCGGCCCCTCCCCGCGGGCGTGGAAGGTGACCTGGGCGAAGACGGCCCTGCTTTCCTCCCAGCGTGCCTATCCTCCCCACGCCAGTCCGGACGATCCCGCCTCCCCCACCACCCGGGACGTCAGCCCCGGGCGCATCTGGCCCGACGACCGGGGGCCCGAACGCCATGCGGAAGGCCGCATTTTTATGCGCACCCACCACATCCTGCGGTTGGCCTTTCTGGGACGAGGAGCCCCAAGCGCCACGCCTGGGCCTCTTTGGCCTGTTTCCATGCAGAATCCTGCAAGCGGACTGCGGGGAACGCCCCTTCCACGCACTCCGGTGAATACCGCCTAGTTGCCGGGTCCGCGTCCCGCCGAGGTGCCGCCCTCGGACTCCGGCGGTTCGTCCGGGCCGTAGTAGTAGCCCGCCACGCCGACGACGACCGTCAGCCCCACGATGAACGCCGTCCACCAGATCCAGCCCCACTCCTCGTTCAGCTTGAAGTGCGCGAGGAACAGAACCAAGCTGACCGTCGTTGGCAGGTGGGATGCCATGCGCAGCAGCTCGCCGGGGCGCTCGCCCCGCCAGCGGTGGTAGGAGGCGAGGCTGGCGAGCGTCGCCATCACGCCGCCTAGCCCCATGCTGAGGAAGGCGAGGGTCAGGAGCGGGGGTATCGCCCCCCAGGTAAGGAGCATCACGGAGCTCCAGACGGGGAAGCCCAGGAGGGTGAGCGCCAGGCCGACCCTGCCGGGGGGCTTCTTGGGCGGGCGCCCAACGAACATCCGCCTCAGCAGCCCTTGGGCGTTCCTCTGCTGTCCCGTGGTAGGAGTGCTCATGGTACGAAGTGTACTATCGGCCTCTCGGTCACGATACCGAACTTCCGAGAACCCCCTACGGGCAAAGTTCGGAGAATACGCCTTCCACGCACTCGGGTGAATAAGCCCGATCTGTCCCCAGGTAGCCCGGCGGCTCTACCGCAAGTCCTCCGGCACGGTGCTCGCGCTCACCTGCACGAAGGACACTCCCGAAGGCCCCGGCGGGCTCATGGCCACCAACGTCCCCACCCATCCCTCGCCGCCCTCCTCGAACGTCCAGCCGCTCCAGGCGGTAGGCCCCTCCTCGCCTCCACCCGCACGCGACCACCCCGCCCCCTCCAGCTGCGCCGAGTAGTGCTCCG
>CADCUW010000696.1 GCA_902805985.1 uncultured Rubrobacteraceae bacterium | reverse complement strand
ACCGTACCGCCGCTCCCTCACATAGAACCCGGAGCCCTCACGCTTCTCCTCGGCCTTCCGCTCGCCGCTTATGGTCAACACCCCGCGGTGCAACGTGACGTCCACGTCCTCCTGCTTCACGCCGGGCAACTCGGCCCGCACCACGACGTCCCCGCCCTCGTGCAACACGTCGAGCGCCGGCGCCCACTGCATCGGCTGCGCGCCCTGCTGGCGCCCGCCGACCCGCGCGAGCCCCCCGAACATCTCGTCGAACATCCGGTTCATCTCGCTCTGCATGTCGTAGAACCCGCGACCCCGGAAAGGACTCAGTGCCATAGCCACGACCTCCTTCTCTTCTCGGCCCGCCCACCGGGCCTTCCTCTTCCTGCGCCACCATTATACCCTAAAATACAGGTTGTCAACACTTTTGAGACAATATTTCGGACTGATATGCAGAAAATTTACAGTTTTATGTTAGAGTGTGGGTGGTCGAGGCGGAGAGGATCGGTATGCGGGGCGGTCTGGTCGGAAAGAACCTGGTGGAGGTCCGGGAGCGGCGGATGTGGACGCAGGCGCGGCTGGCCGGGGAGGCCGGGGTGAGTCCCACGACGGTGTCGGGGATCGAGAGCGGCAGGATCGGTCGCCCCCACTTCGGCACGTTGCGCAAGCTGGCGCGGGCGCTCGGGGTGGAGCCCGGGGAGCTGGTGTCCGGCGCGGGCCCGGATGCGCTTTCGCTGGAGTGGGCGATGGCTTCGGGCGAGGAGGAGTTCGAGCGGGGGTTGGAGGGGGCTTCCGTGGAGGGGCTCAACTCTCTGTCCCGGGACCTCGGCGAGGAAGAGGGGCGATTGAGGCGGCTCTACGGGGAGGCCACGGACGAGGAGCAGCGGCGGAGGATCAAGGGTAGGATCCGGCGCGTCGCGGCGGACTCGGGCTCTGTGGACGCTTCCATCTCCGTCCACCCGGACACGCCGGGCAGAGAAGGAGGCTAACGCGCCCTGTCCGGCGCCAGCTCGGAGAGGCGGGCTGTCGGGGAGATCAGGTCCGGGTCCGTCGCCACGTCCACGAGCGAGACGCCCTCGTCGGCCACCGCTTCCCGCAGCGCCCCTTCGAGGTCGCCGGGGTCCGTGACGGTGTAGCCGGTCGCGCCGAGGCTGCGGGCGAAGCCGGCGAGGTCCACGGGGCCTATCTCAGATCCCGCGGTCCTGCCGATGTCGCGGGCCTGGTGCATGGCTATGGTCCCGTGCATCCCGTTGCGGAAGACGACGATGGTGATGCCGACCCCGTAGCGGACGGCGGTCTCTATCTCCTGGCCGGTCATCAGGAACCCGCCGTCGCCGCAGAGCGCCACGACGTCCCTCTCCGGGGCCGCGAGCTTCGCGCCGACGGCGCCCGGCACGCCGTAGCCCATGGCGCCGTTGGCCGCCGCGACCTGGGTACGCGGGTGGTTGTGGCGCCAGTAGCGGTGCAGAAAGACCGAGAAGTTGCCAGCGTCGTTCGCGAGGACCGCGTCTTCCGGCAAGACCTTTTTGAGCGCGCCGACGACCTCGGCCGGGTCGATGCCGGCCTCCGACCTGCTCTCAGGGATCTCGCTGAACTCGAGGTAAGCCCCGTGGGCGGCCGTCCAGTCGCGTTCGATAGCCTTCGGGGCGTGCCGGGTGAAGGCTTCGAGGGCGGCGCCGGCGTCCGAGACGACGCCGCCCTCGACCGGGACGGTGGCGCCGACCTCGCCGGGGTCGGCGTCTACCTGGATCACCGCCTGGTCCCCGCGCGGGAGGCTGTATGCCTGGGTGGTTACCTCTCCCAGCCGGCACCCGACCACGACGACGAGGTCTGCCTCTTCGAGCGGTTCGAGGGTCTCGGGGCGGGCCGCGAGGGTGAGATGTCCCAGGTAGAGGGGGTGCCCGTTCGGGAAGACGTCCTGGCGGCGAAAGCCGGCGTAGACCCCGGCGCCGAAGGCCTCGGCGAACCGGACCAGGGAGTCGCGTGCGTGCCGGGCGCCGCCGCCCGCGATCACCACGGGCCGCTTCGCCGCGACGAGCCTGCGCACGACGTCGTCGACGTCCTCGGGGTCAGGGGCGGAGCGGGGCCTGCCCCCGGAGAGCCAC
>CADCUW010000695.1 GCA_902805985.1 uncultured Rubrobacteraceae bacterium | reverse complement strand
CCGCCTGGAGCGCCCGCTCCACCGAAGGATCCGCCTCCGGGAACGCGAAGCCCACCACCATGTCCTCCGGCCGCAGCACGACCGGCAGGCGCCGCTCGAAGTCCTGGCCGAGGTCGAGCGCCGGCAAGGCCCGCTTGCCCACGATCACCGGATGCACAAACTCCACAGAGACGTGCTCGGCGTCAGAGGCCGGGGAGCCGTTCCCGAAAGCCAGAAGCCGTCCACCAGCAAGGAAGCGCCGGGACATCTCGTGGCAGGCCTCGGCCAGGCGCGGGGCCTCGGCCTCGAAGAAGGCTTCGGAGACGGCGTTGCGCCGCAGGAGTTCATCGCGGGTCCGGGCGGCGCGCGTGTCGGCACCGGTTCGCATACCTGCGTCTAGCAGATCCTCGGCAGGGGGTCGCCGACGAGCATGTCTATCATGCGGGTGCCGCCGAAGCGGGTGTGCATCACTACCATGCGCGCTGGCTCCTCGCGGACCTCGCCAATGATCTGGGCGTCCTCGCCGCCCTCGACGGCGCGCAGGGATTCGAGCGCGGCGTCCGCCGATTCCGGCGCTACCACGGCGAGGAGCTTGCCCTCGTTTGCGACGTAGAGGGGGTCTATGCCCAGGATCTCGCACGCCCCGTTTACCACGTCGCGGACCGGAATTCGCTCCTCCCACAAGACGACCCCGCAGCCTGAGTCGCGGGCTAGCTCGTTCAGGACGGTCCCGACGCCGCCCCGCGTGGGGTCCCGCATGAAGCGCAGGGCCGACCCCGCGGCGTCCTTGAGCGCCCCGACCAGCGGGGTGAGCGCCCTGGTGTCGGAGAAGACCTCGGCCTCCAACTCCAGGTCGCCGCGCGCTATCAGGATGGCCGCGCCGTGATCCCCTAGGGTGCCGGAGCAGATGATCCTGTCCCCGGGCCGCACGGACGCCGACGACAGGTTCAAGTCCGGGTCCGCGATTCCTACCCCCGTGGTGACGACGTAGAGCCCGTCGCCCTTCCCGCGCTCGACGACCTTCGTGTCGCCGGTGACAACGGAGACCCCGGCCTCCTCGGCGGACCGCGCCATCGCAGCTATCTCGCGGACGAGTACTTCGGTCTCGAGGCCCTCCTCGATTATGAGGGCGGCGGAGAGGCCCAGGGGTGTGGCGCCCGAGACGGCGAGGTCGTTGACGGTGCCGTTGACCGCGAGCTCGCCGATGGACCCGCCGGGAAAGACGAGCGGGCGCACGACGAAGGAGTCGGTGGTCAGGGCGAGGTGGGCCTCGCCGAACGGGATCAGGGCCGCGTCGGCGAGCGGCGCCAGCGCGGGGTTCTCGAACGCCGGCAACAGCAGGCCTTCTATGAGCTTGTGGGTGGCCTTGCCCCCTGCGCCGTGGCTCATGTCTATGCGCGGGGCGGTGAACTTCGGTGGACGCCGGCGGTTCTCCTCTAGCGTGTCGAGGACGCGCTGCTCTCTCTCGGTCATCCCTTGGACCCTATCTCGACCTTCTCATACGACTTGCGCCCGAAGTTGTAGTAGGCGGCGCACGCGCCCTCGGAGGAGACCATGAGCGCGCCAAGCGGACGCTCGGGGGTGCACGCGGTGCCGAAGACCTTGCACTCGTGGGGCTTGAGCACGCCCTTGAGGACCTCCCCGCACTGGCAGGCCTTGGGGTCCGCGACGCGCACGCCCGGCGTTGAGTAGCGCAGCTCGGCGTCGAAGTCCGCGTAGGCCTCCGAGAGCTTGAGCGCCGACTGGGCGATAAAGCCGAGACCCCGCCACTCGAAGTAGGGCCTCAGCTCGAAGACCTCGGCCATGCTCTTGAGGGCTTGCAGGTTACCTTCCCAGAGCACGACCCTGCCGTACTGGTTCTCGACCTCGCAGCGCCCGTCGTCGAGTTGGCGCATGAGCATCAGGATGGATTGCAGGAGGTCGAGCGGCTCGAACCCGGCCACCACGCAAGGCTTGCCGTAGTCTTCGGGCATGAACTCGTAGGGGCGGCAGCCGATCACCGTCGAGACGTGCCCCGGCCCGATAAACGCGTCAAGGCGCAGGTCGGGCGAGTCGAGGAGCGCCCGAACCGGCGGCACGATGGTTACGTGGTTGCAGAACACCGAGAAGTTCTCGA
>CADCUW010000694.1 GCA_902805985.1 uncultured Rubrobacteraceae bacterium | reverse complement strand
TAGTTTACCTTTGAACAACGCCCTGTCAAGCGCGCCGGTTGCGGGACGGTGTTTTCGGTTTTAGGTTAAACTCGGGGCATGGCGGACGTGGGACGAGAGGCGCCGGCGGGCAAGGGCGGCCTGCGGCGGTCGTCGGTCTTGGGGCGGCTCAGGCTGGCGCAGGTGGGGCAGAAGCTGTACCGGGCGACCGCGGTGCATCTCGGGATCTACGAAACCTCGCCAATAATCCTGCAACGCTCGCGCGGAGCGGGACCCGGTAGAAGCGATCCTCTCGGCGTGCGTGGACTACGCTTATGGGTAGAAGCCGAACCGGCGAGGGTTGCCGGTTCGGAAGACCCGGCCCTGCCGACGAACGGGCTTGGGGGCGGAGCTTAGGGGTGGCGCGGCGCCGCAGACGCCGCGTGGAGCTCAAGCAGCGCCGGGACGGTCGCGGGGTCTCGGCGGCCGAACCCGCATTCCGTGGCGACGCCGAACTCGGCCACCGCCTTTCGCGCGGCGGCGATCCGCCGCCTGGCCCCCTCCAAGCCGTCGGTCGCGTGGAGGAGCCCCAGGTACAGCTCAGTCTCGACGGGCAACCGTAGCCCTCGCAGCGGGGCGAAGTACCCCTCGTCCCAGCGGTCGCGCGGCACCGGCAGATGCACCCAGGCGGGGGCGCGGTCCAGGCCGGCCGACACGCGGTTGGCGACCCGGACGAGCTTGCCCGCGTCATGGGGCTCGACAACAGGTGCCATCGATCCGCGACCTGCACGGCTTGCGGAGCACTGGTGGCGGCAGCCTCAGCGTACGCGCCGCTGCGGTCCCTTGCTATGACCCGAATCCCGGGGTGACGCTTGAGCCAGGCGCTCACCGACCCGGCCTCTCGGTCTTCGAGAAGGTCGATCACCTCGTGTCGCTCCAGATCCACGATCATGCTCCCGTAGCGGTGGCCGCGCCGGAAAGAGAAGTCGTCTATGCCCACGGCGTAGGGCGGCGGATGCGCGGCCTCCGGCGAACTGCGCACGACGTAGCGCAGCAGGGTAGAGGGGCTCGCCCTCATCCCGAGGCGCCAGAGCAGCCGGGCGCCTCCCTCACCTTCTGGAGGATCGAGGCGAAAGACCGCCTCCTGAGGTTGGTCGGGTTGATGGGCGTGCCGGCCTCGCTGGTCAACACCAGCCCCGCGTCCCCGTAGCGGTCGCCCAGGATAGTGATAATCCTCGGCGCAGGGGCTCAGTAGAGCATCGCCAGAAGAAACGGGCTAGATCGTAAGCTGTCGGAAAGGGGAAACTTGCTGCAACCGTGCTGCAACCCGAGCAGAAAACATTAGAAGAAGATAGGAAAACATACTCTCCGTAAAGGGCGAAATCGGCATGAATATGCGGAATGCTCCTATGGAACAGGACGCATTAGAATCCGCTTTGCAGACTTCACACGGCAGAGGTCGCTGGTTCGAAACCAGCATCGCCCACTCCGAAATATTCTGCATCGACTCTGGCGGCCTACGCAGAAAGTTGGCCCAAATCGTCCCACAGTAGGCGGGCAAAAGCGACATTGCCGCTTATCATGGATTGAGTTCTACGATATATCCTGTAGTGTCCAGGGCCCGTCTCCTAGTTGGTTACGGCGAAGCAAAGCGGCCACTGCTTCGGTCGGTAACGGTCTCGAAAAGTAGAACCCCTGAGCCACGTCGCAACCCGCCTTGCGCAACCGTCGGAGTTGTTCGAGGGTTTCTACCCCTTCGGGTACGACTGTGAGGCCCAAACCCCGAGCGAGCTCGATCATGGCCGCCACGATCACCTCGTCCTCGACGTTCTTGTCCAGCCCTGCGATGAACAAGCGGTCTATTTTTAGCGTGTCCACCGGGAATCGCTTGAGGTAGGCAAGTGACGAGTAGCCCGTTCCAAAGTCGTCTATAGCCAGCCTCACACCCAGAGACTTCAGGGTCTCAAGGATGCCAAGGGTCGCCTGTGCGTCCTCCATCACCACAGTCTCCGTGAGCTCCAACTCCAGGCTCTCGGGATCCAAACCCGTTTCTTTAAGGACCTCTGCGATACCGCCGGCCAGATCTGGGGTGCGGAACTGCCTCGCTGAGAGATTCACGTTCGCCCGCAGGGGCGATT
>CADCUW010000693.1 GCA_902805985.1 uncultured Rubrobacteraceae bacterium | reverse complement strand
GAGGCCGCCGGTTCTTCTGACGCGACGGTCGCTTCCGTCTTCCGGGCGGCGGCGGATGCTGCCGAGGAGGGGGCGGAGTCGACCGTGCCGCTCACGGCGAGGAAGGGTCGGGCGAGCTACCTCGGGGCGAGGGCCGAGGGCCACAGGGACCCGGGCGCGACCTCGACGCAGTTGCTGCTCGACGCCGCCGCCCGCTCGCTGGAGGGCTCCGGCTGATGGTCGGCATGGTTCTCGTCTCGCACAGCCCCAAGATCGCCGAGGGTACCGCCGACCTCGTGCGGCAGATGGCCGGGGAGGTCGAGATCTCAGCCGTCGGGGGCGACTCCGAGGGCGGCTTCGGTACGGACCCCGAGAGGATCCAGGCCGCCGTAGAGGGGCTCGGCGCCGACGAGATACTCCTCTTCATGGACCTCGGCAGCGCGGTGCTCTCCGCGGAGATGGTGCTCGAGATGCTCTCGGAGGAGGACCGCGGCCGGGTGAGGCTCGTGGACGCGCCGTTCGTCGAGGGGGCCTTCTCAGCCGGGGTCTCCGCGTCGGCGGGCTCGGACGCGGACGAGTGCGTGGAGGCGGCCATGGAGGCCCGCACGGAGCCCAAGCTGCACTGAGAAACGTCCCGGGCTTCGCCGCGTAGACATGGGGACCCGACGGAAGGAGAAGTGAGTGGGGTCCGGAACGCTCAAGGGTACGGATCTCGGGCGCACCACGCACGTCGTGCCCGGCATGACCGAGGATCAGGCCGCCAGGGCGCGCAGGCTCGACGCGCCCACGGTGGTCGCGGTGCTGCTCGTCATCCCCGCGCTCGTCCTCCACTTCTCCGAACCGCAAGGGGTCCTGGGCGTGGCGAGCACCGTGCTCAACTGGGCGATCTACGCCTGGTTCCTCTTCGAGTTCCTCTACATGCTCCGCCTCGCCCCCGACGACCGGGAGTTTATCCGGCACAACAAGCTTGACCTGACCGTCCTCGTGCTGACCGTCCCGCTGCTGCCCGGCGTCCTGCAGGCGCTGTGGGTGCTGCGCCTGCTCAGGCTCATAGACATGATGCCGGCCGTTCTGGGTAGGTTCGTGAACATCACGCTCCTGCCCTACGCTGTGGTGCTGGCGTTTATCGCGGTGTTCGGCGGGGGGCTCGCGTTCGCCAGGTTCGAGGGCGTGAGCGTCTTCGACGGGGTGTACTGGGCCAACACCACGGTAAACACCGTGGGCTACGGGGACATCTCCGCGCAGACACCGGGGGGCAAGGTGCTCTCGATGGCGTTGCAGTGGACGGGGAACGTGATCCTGGCGATGCTCATAGGCGGGGTGGCCGCCTTCGCCCAGCAACTGCTGCTCGGCGAGGACGTCGAGGAGATCAGCAAAGAGGTCGATGAGCTAGAAGAAGACGTCGAGGACGTGGAGGAGGACGTGGAGAGCCTCCTCGAAAACGTGCGCGGCCTCTCGACCACCGACCGGATGGTCCTCCAAGAGCTCGCTCACATCAAAGCCCGCCTGGATGAGATACAACCCGCTGACCCGCGGCCATAGAGAGGGAGGCACCATGACCCGCCAGATCCCTAAGGACATAGGCGACTACCCGTTCGACCTCGTCGTGATCGGGGCCGGCATCAACGGCGCCGGTATCGCCCGCGACGCGGCCATGCGCGGCCTGAAGACGTTGCTGCTAGACAAGGGCGACATCTCCGACGGGACGACCCAGTGGTCGACCCGCCTGATCCACGGCGGCCTCCGCTACCTGGAGCACTACGAGGTCCACCTCGTGCGCGAGTCCCTCGCCGAGCGCGAGAAGCTTCTGCGCATCGCGCCCCACCTCGTAAAACCGTTGCGCTTCGTGGTGCCTATCTACGAGCGGAGCAAGCGCGGCCCGGGCTTGATCCGGCTCGGCATGATCGGCTACGACGTACTCTCCTTCGACAAGTCCGTCCCGAACCACAAGATGCTCTCCAGGGAGGAGGCCCTAGAGCGCTACCCCGGCCTGAACCCGGACGGCCTCCTCGGCGCCGCCACCTACTACGACGGCCAGGTCGAGTACGCGGAGCGGGTCGCGGTCGAGAACGCCATAAGCGCCCGCGAGCACGGCGCCGTCGTCGTAACCCACGCGGAGGTGA
>CADCUW010000692.1 GCA_902805985.1 uncultured Rubrobacteraceae bacterium | reverse complement strand
CTTCGATGAGCTTGCCGAGGACGAGAGCGTGCGCGTGGTGGTGCTCGCCGGGGAGGGGCGGTCGTTCTGCGCCGGGGCCGACGTCGCGTACATGCGGGAGACGGCGGACCTCTCCTACGAAGAGAACCTTGAGGACGCCGGGCGGCTCGCGGCGATGTTCAGGGCCGTGGACGAGTGCCGCAAGCCGGTCGTGGCGAAGGTGCGGGGGGCCGCGATAGGAGGCGGGGCCGGCCTGGTGGCGGCGGCCGACGTCGCGGTGGCAGACGAGGGGGCGCGGTTCGCCTTCTCGGAGGTGCGGCTCGGCATCGCCCCCGCCACCATAGCGCCGTTTGTCGTGCGCAAGCTCGGGCCCTCCCACGCCCGCTCCCTGTTCCTGACGGGCGAGCGCTTCGGCGCCGCCCGGGCGCGCGAGGTCGGGCTCGTCCACGAGGTAGTGCCGCCGGATGAGCTCGACGGTGCGGTGGGGGAGAAGGTCGAGCAGTTGCTGCAAGGCGGCCCGCACGCCCAGGCGGCGGTAAAGGCGTTGCTGCGGCAACTAGAGACCGTAGAGCCGATGGACGCGCCGGGCCTCATGTCGCGTTTGATAGGCGCGCTCAGGGCCGGCGCGGAGGGACAGGAGGGGCTCACGGCTTTTCTAGAGAAGCGTGACCCGAACTGGCGGGACGGCGCGTGACCTTCCGCAAGGTCCTGATCGCCAACCGCGGCGAGATAGCGGTGCGCCTGATCCGGGCCTCCCGCGAACTCGGCATAGAGACCGTCGCCGTCTTCTCCGAGGCCGACGCGAACGCGATGCACCGCCGGCTCGCCGACGAGGCCCACCTTATCGGCCCGGCGCCGGCCCCGGAGAGTTATCTGAACGTCGGGAACCTGATCTCCGCGATAGAGGACTCCGGCGCGGAGGCGGTCCACCCGGGCTACGGCTTCCTCTCCGAGAGCGCCGCCTTCGCCCGCGCCGTAGAGGAGACCGGCGCGGTGTGGGTCGGCCCCCCGCCGGAGGCGATGGACCTCGTCGGCGACAAGGTTCGGGCGAAGGAACTCGCCCGCCGGGCCGGTGTGCCGACCGTTCCCGGGTTCGACGGGCAGGGGGCCGACGAGAATCTCCTCGCCGAGGAGGCCGCCCGGATCGGCTACCCGGTCCTCGTGAAGGCGAGCGCCGGCGGCGGGGGGCGCGGTATGAGGGCCGTCTCGCGCCCTGAGGACTTCGCGGAGGCCGTGAGGGGGGCGAGGCGCGAGGCGGAGGCCGCCTTCGGGGACGGGGCGGTCTTCCTGGAGAGGCTGGTCGAGGACCCAAGGCACGTCGAGGTCCAGGTCATCGCCGACGCCCACGGCAACGTCGTCCACCTCGGCGAGAGGGAGTGCTCGATCCAACGCCGCCACCAGAAGGTCGTGGAGGAGGCCCCGTCCCCGGCCCTCGACCCGGAGCTTCGGGAGGAGATCTGCGCCGCCGCCGTCCGCCTGACCCGGCAGGCCGGCTACCGCAATGCCGGAACGGTCGAGTTCTTGCTCGAGAAGGGTGAAGCCGGCGGGAGCTTCTTCTTCCTTGAGATGAACGCCCGCCTGCAGGTCGAGCACCCCGTCACGGAGCTCGTGACCGGCCTGGACCTCGTCCACCTCCAGCTGGCCGTCGCCGCGGGAGAGCCCCTGCCGATACGCCAACCTGACGTCGCGACGCGCGGCTGCGCCATCGAGGTCCGCCTCTACGCCGAGGATGAGAGTGGCCTTCCTTCGGGCGGGGACCTGCTCGCGTTCGCGCCGCCCGAGGGTCCCGGCGTGAGGAACGACGTCGGTTTCGAGGCGGGGGACACCGTCCCCGTCGACTACGACGCGATGCTGGCGAAACTGATCGTAGCCGCACCAGACCGCCCGTCCGCGGTCCGCCGCCTCCGCTCCTCCCTCGCGGATTACGGGGTCGCAGGCCTCCCCACTAACCTCCCGCTCCTCCGCCGAATCGCCAACCACCCCGCCTTTCTGGAAGGCGACACGACTACCGGCTTCCTGGAGACCCACGGCCTCTCGGAACCGCCGGCACGAAGACCTGTTCCGCGCGAAGCCCTGCTCCTGGCCGCCGCCGCGGAGCTCTCACGCCCCCGCCCGACCACAGACCCATT
>CADCUW010000691.1 GCA_902805985.1 uncultured Rubrobacteraceae bacterium | reverse complement strand
TGGGCATCCCGCCGGACCCCGCGTGGGGCAAGGCGCTGGGGTGGGTCGCCTTCGCCGCGACCGCCGCCTTGACCGTCTGGCTGATGAAGAGGATCATCCGCAGGACCCGCGAGGAGATGGGCGCGGGGCGGGGGGCGGCGGGGGTCTCCGACCTGACCCACCCGCCCCGGCGGGCGGAAGGTTCACCATGACGAAGCGTCCGTAGAGGGGGAGCCGATGCAGAAGAGCCCAAGCCCGGCGAAGGCCTGGGCAATCGCGGCGGGCTACGCGGCGATGTTCCTCCTGTTGTTCAGGATAATCGGGGTGAACTACGCCGAGATCGGGGGCGCGCTCGTCGTCCCGATGGCCGTGCTGGCGGCGCTGCTCTTGGCCCTGACGTCTTGGCTCGGGTGGTGGCCGGCCGTGCTCGGCGAGGGGCTCCCGGCACCTCGCTGGCTGCTGGCGGTGCCGGCGCTCTTCCTGGCCGGCGCCCTGGGCAACCTGGCGCTGACCGCGTGGGGCTCGAAGCCCCTGGCGCTGGTGGCGTACCTGGCGCTTGGCACGCTCCTGGTCGGCTTCAACGAGGAGATCGTCTTCCGGGGGCTTATGGTCGTGGGCCTCAGGGGTAGGCACGGAGAGGCGCTCGTGTGCCTGTACTCATCGCTGGCGTTCGGCCTGCTGCACGGGGCCAACTTCTTCCTCGGGCAGGGCCTTTCCGACACGCTGGTGCAGGTGGTCTACGCGTTCTTCATGGGCGTCGTGCTCTACATCGTCCGGCGGGCAACGGGGACGATACTTGCGTGCATGGCGCTGCACGCGCTGTGGGACTTCTCGAGTCTCATCCGGCCAGGATCTCTGGAGTCGGGAAACATCGCGCTGACGACACTGGTTGTGGGGTTCTTGCCAGGGGCGTGCCTCTTAGTCGCCATCGTCCTTAGTCTCGTGGGGATCCGGAGGGGGCTGTTCGCCGCGTCCCGCCCGGCCGACGCGAGGGTCCGCTAGGGCCCCGCGGCGTCACGAGAACAGTACTATCGACACGAAGACGGAAAAGTCGTTGATCAGGTGGGCGCCGTAGCTCACCCACAGGTTCTTCGTCTTGATGTAGGCCAGCGTGAGCACGAGACGGGCCGACCCGATGACGAACACGCACTGCACGAGGTTCCAGTCGTAGGCGGGCAGGTGCAGCAGCCCGAAGAGCAGCGCAGAGAGCAGCCACGCGATCAACACCGACCTGCCCCGGGAGAACCCCGCCCGCGAGTAGAAGATGTAAGCCACCGCCAGGAACGGCAGGACCGTGAAGAGCTCCTCCCCGAGGAGCTGCACCCCCGTCCCGAGGAAGAACAGCGCCAACCCCGACCCCGTCTGCTGGGTGAGCTGGGCCGTCACGGCGTTGGCGTCCGCGCCGAACACGAGGCTGACGACCGACGCCACCGTCAAGGAGACGGCGAAGTTCAGCAGCGCGAACCCTACCATCAGGGCGAGGTCCCTCCCCCGCACCCTCCGGAACAGGGCCCCCAGGTTCCCCGGCGCCACGTAGGCGAGGGCCGCGAGCGGCAGGGCGACGGTGACGACCTGGTTGAGTAGGGTCGGGAACGGCGCCAGATACAGCACGAGGAACGCGGCGACCACCGCCCCCACCAGCAGCGCCCACCCCCGCCCGGCGATCGCGGCCGGCCGGCCGTCGTAGAACGGGAAGTCGTCGTTCGGGTCCTCGAAGCGCTTGAGTCGGCCGCTGTGCTCCATCCAGCCCCTTTCGTCGGTCGCGGATCGCATTGTCCCAGATATCGGCTATCCACCCGAGTGCGTAGAAGGGTCGTTCCCCGAACTTTGTGCTGAGGGGGTTCTCGGAAGTCGAGGATGGCCCGAAAGTAGCATGGACGCGGCCCCCGAGCTGCTGAGACAATGCCCTGCCTGGGCGGGCCGGCGGACCTAGGAGGGGGCGTCGGCCCGCCTTCGTGCTCCCGTCCGGTTCCAAGGGACTGCACCCTTCGGGCCATCTTTCGCACTCGGAGTTTACGGCGGGGGTTATGTGCGGTACGAATATAGTCCCCGGCGCCCGCTCCTCTTTCCCTTTCCCTTTCCCCCGCTTTTGGGGGTTCCCCACAGAGGGGCGCCGGACTTCCGAGGAACG
>CADCUW010000690.1 GCA_902805985.1 uncultured Rubrobacteraceae bacterium | reverse complement strand
CCAACGAGCCCGGAAGGGAGATGTTGGGAGACGTGGTTGAGATCTTCCGCCACGTCGGCGACGTGATGGAGCTCCCCGAGCGTCTCTTCGACGCCGCCACGGCCCTGCACGGCTCCGGGCCGGCGTATGTGGCCCTCTTCGCCGACGCCCTCATACAGGCCGGCGTCCGCCAGGGCATCCCGCGCGACATCGCGCGCAGGCTCGTCGTCGAGACCATAGGGGGGACGGCGGTGCTGCTCAAGGACCGGAGCGCCCACCAGGTGCGCGACGAGGTTATGACGCCCGGGGGGACCACGGCCGCGGCGTTCGTCGCGATGGAGAAAGCCGGTTTCGTCGGGGCCGTCCACGACGGGGTGGAGGCGGCGACGGAGCAGGCGCGGGGACTCGGAGGGTAGCTCTTGTTTCTTTTACAGGCGTTCGATTACAGCGTGGCCAACCTGTTGCTCAGCGTGGTCAACTACGCGTACTGGATCCTCTTCGCTTTTATCATCGCCTCGATCCTGTTCTCCTGGTTTCCCGGCTATCCTTCCAGCTCGTTCATGCAGGCCGTCTACGACGCGGTGAGGGCCGTGGCGAACCCGATACTGATGCCCATTAGGGAGCGGGTGCCGATGCTGCAGCTTGGGGGATTCGGGATCGACCTGTCCCCGATCATCGCGATCTTCGGGCTCGTGATCGCTTCGCGTCTGCTAGAGATCATAATCGAACAGTTCGTTCGACCTATTACGGGGTGATGTGAGATGCCGATACGACCGATAGACATCCGCCGCAAAGAGTTCCGCAACGGCTTCCGCGGCTACGACGCTAACCAGGTGGACGACTTTTTGGACACGGTTGCCGACGAGTTCGAGCGCAACTACAACGAGAACCAGCGGATGCGGGAGGAGACGAACAGCCTGCGCGAGCGCCTTCAGCAGTTCGAGGACCTCGAAGGCTCCATCCAGGCTGCGCTCGTCCACGCGGAGCAGGCCGCGAACGACCTGAGGCGCAGCGCGAACCGGGAGGCCGAGGACGTCCGCCAGAGCGCGAACCGGGAGGCTGAGGACGTCCGCCAGAGCGCGAACCGGGAGGCCGAGTACACCGTCAAGGACGCCCAGAGCCGCTCCCACCAGATGCTCGCCGACTCCGCCTCGCGTATAGAGAGGGTCCAGGACTCCTACGAGGCCCTCCAGGAGGCAAAGCGGAGCTTCGCCAACGACTTTCGCCACCTCCTGAAGACCTACATGGACATGATGGAGAACATGGAGGTCTCCTCCGCAAGAGAGATAGAGGCGGCCCTGCGCGAGAGGCTGGACACGGAGTCCATAGCGGTCGTCCGCGAGGCCTCCGCCCAGCAGGAGCCCGCCGAGGACGTTGAAGAGCCGGCCTTCGGCCCTACGGGATCGGACGCCGCCGACCTCGATGACCCGGGCGTGACCCAGCCCATCGAGACCGCCGCGGCCCCGGAGACCGGGGCGACGGATACCCTGGGGACAGAGACCGAGCAGGGAACGGGCCCGCTGGCTGACGAGCCGCGAGATCCAGACCAGGAGACCCAGGTTCTCAGCCCGGGTAGGAGCGTGACCTTCGGGGCCGAGACAGACGAGCCGCAAACGGCGCCCGCGCCGGAGGACGCGCCGGTAGAGGAACCCGTGGTCGAAGGTCCGGTGTCTGAAGAACCGGTGGCGACCGGGCCGGAGACGGAGCCGTCCACAGCGTCCGGGGAGGCTGCGGAGGGCGCTGCCACCGACGAGCCCGGGGCCGCAGATGAGGTGGAGCGGGAGGAGCCGACGCTCGCGGAGGGCAGCGACTCGCACGAGTTCTTCGACCGGGAGAACAGGGAAGAGGAAAAGGACAGCAGGATCTCGCGCGCAAGCCGCTTTCTCCGCAGGCGTGACTAGCGACCCCGTCGTTCCAAAGGGCGACGGTGCCCTCGTCAGGCCGCGCGTCTCGCCGGGCGCGAAGCGCACGCAACTGCGGGGCTTTCACGGGGACATGGCCCTCAAGTTGAGGGTGGTCGCCCCTCCCGTCGACGGCGAGGCGAACGCAGCGATAGAGCGTTTCCTGGCGGAGAAGACCGGTGTGCCGCCCTCCGACGTGCGGGATGGTGTCGGCGCGGAGAGGGTGCGGGAGGTTCT
>CADCUW010000689.1 GCA_902805985.1 uncultured Rubrobacteraceae bacterium | reverse complement strand
CTCGAAGTCGGTCGCCCCGCTCTTCGTCGGCGGCGCGTTGCTCTCCGGCATCGCGGCCCCGGCCGCCCTTCTCTTCTCCGGCAAGGAGACGCGCGGGAAGAGCATCCTCTCCTCGCTGCTCGTTCTGACGGGCGGGCTCGCCTTTCGGTTCGCGCTCATAAAGGCCGGTAGGATCAGCGCCGACGACCCCGAGGCCTACTTCACCTTCGCCAGCGGCGAGAGCGCCCCGCAGCCGGAGGATAAGGTCTAGAACGAGCGAGCCGGTTCATGCCTCTGCTTTGCTAATGGCCCGGAGAGAGTTGCCGTCATGACCCGGAAGTAGGTACCGCCGGGGATCTGCGGCCTCGCCCGGTCCGACCCTTTGCGGAAGAGATACGGGATGGTCCAGAACCCTCTCTCCGGCGGTCTCCTAGAACCACAGTTGGTGGCGCCCCGATAGCATGGGCGCGGGTTCCCCGGCCAGGCGCGGGAATCCTCTTCAGAAAAATTCCCCGCAGAGAGTCCAAGTTCCCCCGAAATCTGTTCCCGGTTCATCGCGGTTTCATCGAGCTCATGTCCGGTGGCAGGCTGGTCGAAGGTGGAATCGGTCCGGCCGATCGCCCGCTGGAGACCCAGGGTTCCTGGGAACTGGAGGGCGACGACCGTCTCGTTCTCCGCCCGGCGTCGCCGGCGCCGCCCCGCATCATGAAGATAGCTTTCGTGGATGAGAATCGGTTGGTCATAGAGAAGTAGTCCGCGCTCCGTGCGACCTACGTGTAGTGTGAGGTGACCGGGAATGAAGCTTGCCACGTATCGCCTAACGCCCGATGCTCCCGGTACGCCACCGGACGTGCCGCCCGGCGCCTCATGGGCGCGTTTCGGGGACGAAGTACTGCTCGTCTCGGACGAAGCGCGGTGGGATGCGTCCGCTGAGCGCCCGGGGAGGGGCGCACTACGGGAGTGCCGGGCCAGCGTGGAGAGGGAGCACCTGCACGTGGTGGTCCAAAACGGGCGCCTCTTCGAGCAGGAGCACCCGGACGTTCCCGTCATCCTGAATCGTGGCCGCATTCTACTCGTAGACCTCGAGCGTGAACGGGCCCGCCGGCTCGCGGAGGGAACGAGACCTGCTACGGGGTGCTGCCCCTGCGGGATAATCAGGTCGTATTCGACTCGCGCCACCCGACCGCCGAGCGAGGCACGCCGATTGCCTGGATCCAAGAACTCGTCTCCAAGTTGGTGGGCTCCCCTGGAGGCGGATCTCGCCCACTTGGTCTCGTTTCCGACCCGCTACTCGACCAGCGCCCACTTCGCCAACGCTGCAGCCTGGGCGCGGGAACAACTGGAAGCCATGGGTTACGTAGCCCGACTACAGGATATCGTGGTCGACGGCAACCCCGGCCAGAACGTTGTTGCCGACAAAGAGGGACACGCCAACGGTGCGCGCGGGGTCGTGCTCGTCACGGCCCACCTGGACTCGATCAATACCCAGGGTGGGCCTGCGGCGCCCGCGCCCGGCGCGGACGACAACGGGAGCGGAAGCGCCGGCCTGATAGAGATGATGCGCGCTTTCGAAGATCATCGCGGCGAGCACGACCTGAGGGCCGTACTCTTCGGCGGAGAAGAGGAAGGGCTGCTCGGCAGCAAGCAGTACTTGGCAAACCTACCGGCCGCGGAGAGGGAGAGGATACGAGCCGTCGTCAACATGGACATGATCGGAACTTTGAACGTCCCCACCCACAGCGTACTGATCGAAGGCGCGCCCTCGTCGCAGAAGGTCATCGACCGCCTGAGCCAAGCCGCTATGACCTACACACGACTCGCTGTTGAAACCTCTCTGCACCCGTTCGCCAGCGATCACGTTCCCTTTATCGACGCAGGAATTCCGGCGGTACTTACGATCGAAGGGGCCGACGGCACCAACGTCCACTCCGGCGCGGACACCATCGATCACATCGACTACGATTTTGCGCTGGAGATCCTGCGCATGAACGTCGCGTTCGTGGCCCGCATGGTAGGCCGGGTACCGCGACGGGGTATCTCCTAGAACCGGCCGGGCTCGGCTCCGGCCGTCTCCCCGGCCCCAAGCGGGCTGCTGGCAGCCCGGTCTCTTGTCGGTTGGGGGCCTGATCAGGCCCCGGAGTATTGCCGGTCGGTGACGGGTTCGAGCCAGTTGGTGCCGCCGCCGGAGTTGGCCGCGGGGTTGACGGCCGCGTGGACCATGTAGGAGTCGGGGTCGGCGCCGTGCCAGTGCTTCTCGTTCGGGGCAAAGTAGACGACGCCCCCGGCTTCGACGTTCACGGGCGGCTCGCCCTCCCTGGCGACGCGGCAGGTGCCCGTGAGGATGAACAGGACCTGGCCCTCCGGGTGCGTGTGCCAGTTCGTCCTCGCCCCCGGCCCGAAGAAGACCCGAAAGACGCTCGCGTCCGGGGAGGGGCCGGCGGGGGAGGCGTCCATCCAGACCGCACCGGTGAACCAGTCCTCGGGACCGCGCCTCGTCAGCATGCCGTCTGGCGTCACGATTCTCAATGGGTCCTCCCCCCGGTCTGACGGGTGTTGGGGCCTCTTCTGGTTTGAGGCTACCAGTTGACGGGCCGGACCGCTCTTCCCGAAGCCCGAAACCTCTAGGAAAACCTCTAGGAGAGCCTCTTCTCGAGGATCCTCTCCAGGTGCGGCTCTCCGGCGGTCTCGGGGGTCGTTTTCTCGACCTTGAGGACGGCGCGGCGTTTGCTGAGCCTCAGGGTGGAGATGTGGTTGTCGAACCAGGGGAACCTGTGGACCAGACGCCAGCGGACGCGCGGGTCGGTGACGCCGGAGAGGCGGGAGAGCCAGCGGCCGAACCGCTCCACCGGCCACGACCATCCAGCGCGCATGAAGAGGCGTTCGGGGGTGCCTAGAGGGTTGCGCAAAGGGGAGCCGACGGCCTGGTAGACGGGGTTGTGGGTGCCGTTGGCGAAGGTCGCTCTGGCGAGGTAGCCGTGATGGACGTCGCCGGAGAGGACGACCACGGAGGCAGGGGCCTCGCCCTCCGAGCGTTCGCCGGCGGCGACTGAGTGGAGGAGGGAGGCAAGGGCGTTGAAGGAGGCGTGGAAGGCGGGCCAGTGCTCCAGGTCCACGTGCTGGCGCAGGAACTCGCCGAACCTGGCCGCCGGGCGTCCGAGGGCGCCGTCACAGATCGCCTCGCTCGCCGCCTCGAGGTGGTGGAAGCCCGGGGAGAGGAGGAACGGCATCGAGGTTCCGAAGAGGAGATGGTCGAAGTCTCCCGTGACCTTCTCGCGGAGCCACTCCCACTCCCGCGCGTCCAGCATCGAGCGTTTGCCCGGGGTGAGGATTCGGCCCGCGCGGGAGTCGGCGACTATCAGGCGCACGTTGCCGAAGTCGCGGTGGTAGCTCCAGCGCGTTCCCTCGACCTGGCGATCGGCCTGGTAGGCGAACTCGCGCAGGACGCGGGTGGCGTCGTCGGATCTCAGGATGCGGCGGTAGAGGTCGCTGTCCTCTAGCTCCCCGGGGGAGAGGTTGCCGAGGTGCTGGTAGATCCAGTACGACGAAAAAGCCCCGACGATGCGCTCCTCCCACCAGGGCTCGTCGCGCATCTTCTCCACCCAAGCCTTCGAGGTGTTCCAGTCGTCGTGGACGTCGTGGTCGTCGAAGATCATGGCCGAGGGGATGGTCGAGAGGAGCCATCGCATGGTCGGGTGGCCCCAGGCTTCGTGGTAGAGGCGCGTATACTCCTCGAAGTCCGCGACGCCGGGCGGGTGTTCCGGGTCGCGGCGGGACTTGATGAACTCGAGGGCCCCTGGAGATGGCTCGTCCGCGTAGATTTGGTCCCCTAGCATCAGGAGGGCGTCGGGCCACGTGTCCCTGGGGCTGTCCTTTATCTCGTGGGCCAGGGCGAAGAGGGCGTCCCGCTCGAAGCGCCGGCCGTCCAGACCGCCGCGCCTGACGGTGCCGCGCTCCAGGGTGTAGGGCGGCTCGTGCGGGACGGCGACGCGGCAGGAGCCGTACGCCAGGACGAGCTCCCCGTCCGAGCCGGTGGTCTTTATGGTCGAAGGCGGGAAGCCCGCGTTCTCCTCCGGCCAGACCGTAGCGCCGTCCAGTTTGACCGAGTACTCGTAGAGGGAGGCCGGTCGCAGGCCCGTTAGACGGACCAGGGCGTAGTGGTGGCCTTCGACGGTGAAGGTGGGGGAGCGGTGCTGGGGGCCGTTCGGCAGACCGTTCGGCAGGCCGTCTGGCAGGCCGTTAGCGGTCACCTCGACCGCGCAGGGGGCGTCCGTCTCCACCCAGATCGTGGCGTCGGTTTCGCCGGCGTAGCGCAGGAGCGGGCCGAGGATCAGTTTCGGTCTCATACGCGGATTATGACCCCGGGGAGGGGTCGGCGCATGGGTCATCTCTCACTCGGAGGACGGCAGCCAGGAGCCCTTCCCGCCGGGTAACCCCAAAACCTCAAAGCCTCAGACCTGAGAGCCTCCCTCCTAGGCCGCCAGGACGATCCCGGCCATTATCGGGATCAGGAGGACTATAAGGATCAAGCCGATCACGTCGAAGAATATCCCCGAGCGGACCATCTTGGTTATGGGGATCATGCCGGAGCCGTACACGACGGCGTTCTGCGGGGTCGAGACCGGCATCATGAAGCCAAAGGACGCCCCGAAGACCGCAGCCAGCGCCGGGACGAGCGGGTCCAATCCCGCCGCCGCGGCTATCGGGATCACGATGGGGACCACGATGGTCGCGGACGCCGTGTTGGAGGTCGTCTCGGAGATAATTATCGCGATGAGCGCGGAGACGGCGGAGACCGCGAGCAGGCTCGTGAAGCCGAAGGCGTCGGCGATGCCCGTGCCGATGACCTCGGCGAGGCCGGTGTCCGAGAGGAGCGTACCGAGCGCGATGCCGCAGCCGAAGAGGATGACCGTCCCCCAGTCTATGCGGGCGGCCTCGTTCCAGTTCATCGTGAAGCGCCGCTCGGCCCAGTTTATTGGCAGCAGGAACAGTAGCGCCGCCCCGATGATGGCGACCGTGCCCTCGTCAAGACGGCTGTAGAGGAAGCTGTAGACCGTGGACTCGTCGCCGAAGATCAGGGCCGTAAGGCCGGGGAGCACCCAGAGCGAAACGGCGACGGCGAAGGCGATGAGGGTGTTGCGCTCGCCGGTAGAGAAGGAGCCGAGGCCGCTGCGTTGCTCGGCGATGAACTCCTCCGCGCCCTCCAGGCGACGCGTCTCGGGGCGGTTGAGGAGGATCAGGATGACGCAAAGGGCTATGAACATCAGGAGGACTATCGGGGCCGCGGTGAGGACCCAGTCGAAGAAGGTGATCCTGACGCCCGTCTCCTCCTCGATAAAGGCTATGCCTATAAGGTTCGGCGGGGTGCCTATCGGGGTGAGAAGCCCCCCGACGCCGGCGCCGTAGGAGATCATGAGCATGAGCGCCGTGCCGAAGCGCAGCCGGCTCGTGTCCTTGTCCGAGCCGGACTGCTCCTTGACCATGCCGCCCAAGGCACCCATCATGCCGAGTCCGATGGGCAGGAGCATGGCGGCGGTGGTGGTGTTCGAGATAAACGCGCTTAAGAGAGCGGCTATCGCGCCGAAGGCTATGATGATGCCGTAGGTGGATTTCGCGACGCCGGGGATCGAGAGAACGAGGAAGGCGAAGCGCTTGTCCAGGCCGTGCGTGATCATGGCCTGCGCGATGATGAAAGCCCCGATGAACAGGAAGATCACGGGGTCTATAAAGCCCCCGAAGACCACGTCGCCCGGCGCGTCGTCGGCGTTCGGCCCCACGCCGGGGACGTTGAAGACAACGCACAGGGCGAGCGCGAGTACCGCCGTCACCGGGATCGGGATTGCCTCAGAGAGCCAGTAGACGATGGTGAAAGAGAGGATGGCGGCCAGGGTCTGCTGGTTGGCGTCGAGCGGCAGCGGCAGGAAGTACATGATGAGGAAGACGATGGGGCCGAGAATGAGGCCGCTCGTCTGGCGTAGCCGCTCGAACCGTTCCTCCGCCGGGGTCAGGACCTCTCTCTGCTCTGCGAGGGTCTTGTAGGTGCCCCCGGGCCTCACTTCTTCGGTCAAAATGCTCCTCCCTCACGCGAAACATGCTTCCCTACCCTGCGGCGCAGTATAGCGGTTCTGTGGCCCTCTTTGCCCGGAGCGGGCATGATATAAGATCCTCTCGGAAGGCTGTACCTACGGCGTTTAGAGAGAATGCATGGACCAGATCGAATCGCTCATCTTCCTGCTCGGGGCCGCGGCCTTGCTGGCGCAGTTGGCCCGCGTGCTCAAGGTGCCGTACCCGATCTTCCTGGTGCTCGGTGGGCTCGCGCTCGGCTTCGCGCCCGGGCTGCCGACGGTGGAGATACCGCCGGAGGTGATCTTCGTGGTCTTCCTGCCGCCGCTCCTGAACTCGGCCGGCTTCTTCTCCTCGCCGCTGGACCTGCACGCCCACCTGCGGGCGATCTCCCTGCTCGCCGTCGGCCTCGTGCTCGCGACGATCTTCGCGGTCGCCGCCGTCGCCCACTTCGTCGTGGGGCTGTCGTGGCCCGTGGCGTTCGTGCTCGGGGCGATCCTCTCGCCCACCGACCCGATTGCGGCGGAGGCGATCTTCCGACGCCTCGGCGTGCCCGAGCGCGTGGGCACGGTAGTCGGCGGCGAGAGCCTGATAAACGACGGCACGGGCCTCGTGGCCTTCCGGGTGGCCGTGGGTGTCGCGGCGGGGTCCACGGCCTTCTCGTGGGCCGACGCAGGCCTGAACTTTCTGCTCGTCGCCGGGGGCGGCATCCTCGTCGGCCTGGTCATGGTCTTCACCGTCATGCCCCTGTGGAACCGTCTGAAGGACGCCTCGATCCAGATAACCCTCTCGGTCTTGATCCCCTACGGTATCTACATCCTCGCGGAGGACTTCCTGCACGTCTCTGGCATCCTCGCCGTGGTCACCTACGGCCTCGCGCAAGGGTGGAGGGCCCCGAGGCTCTTCGCCGACGCCTCCACGCGCATCCAGGCCCAAGCTTTCTGGGGGGTGCTGATCTTCGTGCTGGAGGCGATGCTCTTCATCCTTCTCGGCCAACAGCTCCCCTCGATCCTGGACAAGGACAACCTCGGGGAGTACACGGTACCCCAGATCCTCTTCTACGCCGCCCTGGTCTACGTCGTGGTGCTGGGGGCGCGCCTGGCCTTCTTCTTTACGGTGCCGTTCCTGCACCCCGTCTTCGACCGGCTCTTCCGCAGCAGGTACCTGCGCGGCACTTGGCGAGAGTACCTGATGATGAGCTGGAGCGGGATGCGAGGCGCGGTCTCCCTGGCGGCCGCCCTCACCGTGCCCCTCAACACCGTGGACGGGACCCCGCTCGAAGGCCGCGACCTCGTCCTCTTTATCACCTTCGCCGTGATCCTCGCGACGCTCGTACTGCAAGGTCTCACCCTGCCGTTCCTCATAAGGGCGCTCGGCTTCAGGGAGGACGGGGACGCCGGCCGGATCTCGGAGCTGCGGGCCCGCCTAAGCGGCGCCCGCTCCGCCCTAAACCGGCTGGACCGGCTCTGCGCGCAGACCGGCCTCTCCCCGGAGAGGGAACGGGGCATGCGCGAGTACTACGAGGACCGCATCGCACGCTACGAGGCCGGCATCGAGGCCGGCGGCATGACCGAGGAGTACGCCCAGAGCTCCGCCAACTGGCGCGGGTGGCGTCGGGACCTCATAGAGGCCGAGAGGAGCGCCATCATCCGCATGCGCAACGTCGGCGAGATCAGCCCCGAGACCATGCGCCGCATCGAACGCGACCTCGACCTGGAAGAATCCCGCATCGGAGGGTAGCGGGCCTCTCGCTTCGCGAGCCTACGCTTTCAGCCCGGTGCTTCACGCCTCTCAGCACGTTGGCTTCGGCAACTTCCGGTTTTTTGCGGGTGGCGCCGTCCCAAACGCCTTTCGGCCGTGTCGTCAAGATTGCCGCGGTCGTGCGTCGATCCCGCAGGCCCGTAGGGGCGGGTTTCAAACCCGCCCGCGCCGTTCAACGGGGGACTGTTGCCCCGGCGAGATGATCCACGAGGTCTTCGAGCGAGCCGTTCCTCTCGAACGCCGCGCGTTGGAGCCCGGCCCCGTCGCCGCGCTCGACGATCTCGATTATGCTCTCCAACTCGGCCTCGCAGCGGAGGTCCTGGGAGATGGGGCGCAACTCCTCCGCCAGCTCGCGCGCGAGCTGGCGGGCCGGGATGGACCTCCCGCTGGCGAAGTCGTAGAAGGTGGCGTCCATGCCGCGGCGGACCGCCCGCCACTTGTTCTCGGCGATAAAGAGCGGGTCTTCGGGGGCGCGGCCGTCGGCGCCGGCGACGAGGCACTGGACGAGGGCGACGAGGGCTGATGTGTGGGAGGCGTCGGTCTGAACGTCGGGTGCGCGCAGCTCGACCGTGCCGAACTTGGGGTGGGGGCGGGCGTCCCACCAGCACCAGGACGCGTCCGGGATGCTGCCGGAGGCCACGAGGGTTTCGACGTGAAGCACGAAGTCTTCCCAGGCCCGGAAGGCGGGGGGCAGGCCCGAACGCGGGAACATCTCGAAGATCTTGCTTCGGGTAGAGGCGAGGCTGGTGTCCGAGCCGCGCCAGTAAGGCGAGTTGGCCGAGAGCGCGACGAGGAGCGGCACCCGCCGGGCGAGCTCATTGACGGCCCCTATCGCCGCCTCCCCGTCCGGCACGGCGATGTGGACGTGGAGGCCGTAGATGGCCTGGGTGCGGGCCACCCAGCCCATCTCGTCCTCCAGGCGCCGGTTGTGCGCGCCCTCGGCGAGGGGCTGCTCTGTCGGCTCGGAGAAGGGATGGGTCCCGGACCCGACGATCTCGACGCCCGCGCCGCGCGCCATCTCCGCGACCCGGCGTCGCAGGACGGGCAGCTCCCGCGCCAGGTCCGAGACCGTCTCGAAGACCGGGGAGACCATCTCGATGCAGGATCGCGAGAGCTCGGAGGTGACGAGGCCAGCGCCGTCGGCTGTCTCCATCACGGCGC
>CADCUW010000688.1 GCA_902805985.1 uncultured Rubrobacteraceae bacterium | reverse complement strand
ACCTGCTCGAAGCCCTGGATCTCGACCGTGACGACGTGGTGCCTGTATACGTGGGCGACGACGTAACCGATGAGGATGCCTTCGAGGCCCTGGCAGGAAGGGGTCTAAGTATCTTCGTGGGCCACGCCGACGCCCCGGAGGTGGCCGGGCGGACCACCTCCGCAGACTACGTTCTCCATACGACGGAGGAGGTGGAGCGGTTCTTGGACACCCTCGCGCGCTGATGGCCGCCGGCCGGAGCGTGAACGTGCCCGCATTGGAGAGGACGACCACGCGTATGAGGAGGGGCGGGCAGCAAACGAATCCGAGGGTCACCGGGCCGGACGCTGTGGGCTGCGGAGGATTGGAGAAGATGGGTTTCGTCGACACCTCCGAGTGCTGCGGGAGGTGCCACTACGCCGAGAGGTTCGCCTCCGGCCTGGTAGCGGGGCCGTGCCGCGTCGCGCTCCCGGACGGCCAGGAGGCACTCGTCTGCTGCGCGAGCAAGAAGCAATTGCTCGGGAGGACGGGACCGTGACGGGGCGGCTCCGGCGACAGCTCGGGCTGCGCGAGGACCGGAGGGCGCGAGGACCGGCTGCTCGTCGTGCCCGCACGCCACCAGGTCTCAAACCGACATACAAAGGGGAGGACATACCGTGCCACCGGTAACGATGCGTCAGCTGCTGGACGAGGCCGCAAAGGGCGGCTGCGGCGTCGGCGCCTTCAACGTCAACAGCTTCGGGCAGGTGCGGGCGATCATCATGGAGGACGCCGCCGAGGTCTACCCGGAGATACTTCTCGTGCGCGAGATCCGGGAGGGCATAGAGCACGAGGTGCGCAATGCCAACGTGGACACCGCCCTGCGCCTGGCCGCGACCGGAGCGATCCGCAAACCGTTTGCCGAGGACCCGGGCGAGTTCGACCCGCGCTACTACCTGGTGTCAGCTCGGTCCGCGATGCGCCGGGTCGTCCGAGCGCGCATGGAGGCGATCGGGCGGGAGGCCGGGCACGCTGAAGACTACGCACCCGTCTCCCCGGCCGATATGGCCGTCCGCTACAAGGAGCAGTGCCACCAACTCTCCGCTACGTAGAGAAGGGAATCCTATGAAGAACTGGACGCTCGCGTTCGACAGCTTCCTCCCGGAGGAAGAGGGGCTGCGCGAGGCAATGACCTCCACCGGCAACGGCTACTTCTGCACCCGGGGGGCTATGGCTTGGTCCGAGGCCGACGGGGTGAGCTACCCCGGCACCTACACCCACGGCGGCTTCAACCGGGAGACCACGATCATGAACGGGGTGCCGGTCCTCAACGAGGATTTGGTCAACCTACCGAACTGGCTCTCGCTGGAGCTGAGGATCGAGGGAGAGGAGGCCGTCGGCATGGACAACGTCGAGGTCCTCTCCTACCGTCACGAGTACGACGTCCGCACCGCCACCATGGTGCGCTCCCTCCGTATCCGAGACCGCGCGGGGCGCGAGACCACGCTTGAGAACCGCCGTTTCGTGAGCATGGCCGACATGCACCAGGCCGCCATGCTGTGGACCATCACGCCGGAGAACTGGTCGGGGAAGGTCGAGATCATCTCCGCCCTGGACGGTCGGGTCACGAACAAAGGCGTGGCCCGCTACCAACAGCTCGAAGGTCGCCACCTAGATCCGGTCTCCCCAAGGACGTTCGGGCCCGAAATCATCGCGCTCGAGGCCAGGACCCGCCAGTCGCGCATCTACGTCGCTGAGGCGGCCCGCACCAGGGTCCATGGCGAGACGGGGCCGCTCCATGTGGACCGGAACCTCTACCAGATGCAGGACTACATCCATCAGGTGCTCTCCTTCAGGGTCACGCAAGGAGAACCCGTACGAGTCGAGAAGATGGTCGCCTTCTACAACTCGCGCGACCACGCCATCAACGAGCCGCTGAGCAACGCCGGCAAGGCCGTCGGCCGCTACGGGTCTTACGACGAAGCCTTCGAACGCCACGCGAAGGCGTGGGATGAGCTGTGGGCGGTCTGTGACGTGCGGGTCCCCGAGGACGACCGCGTCCAGCTCCTCCTGCGGCTGCACATCTCGCACGTCCTGCAGGTCTGCTCGCCCCACACGGCCGACCTCGACGCCGGCCTGCCCGCGCGCGGCCTGAACGGCGAGGCCTACCGCGGG
>CADCUW010000687.1 GCA_902805985.1 uncultured Rubrobacteraceae bacterium | reverse complement strand
GCCACGGCGAGGGCCACCTCCGATTCTCCTACGCCAACAGCCGCGAGAACATCTCCAGCGCCCTCGACCGCATGCTAGGGGTCCTCCAGGGACCGTAAACCACCAGCCCAATCCCATCTCGCCGTAGACTACAAACAATAGTTTGTAGTACAGTGAAAACAAGGAGGCTAGCGCTCCCGCGTGGGGTGTAGCGGGCTTCGGAGTGGGATGGTTTGGGGGGCGGGCAGGGGTGTCGGGAGAATGAGGGGCGATGAGTTGACGGTGGTGGGGCCCACGGTGGTGGGGCCCACGGTGGTCTCGGTGCTGGCGCTCGTCCTCTCGCTGCTCAACCTCTATCTACAGAGAAAGGACCGGAGGCCGAGGCTCAAGATCCGGGCCCGCTACGAGTACCGGGTCGGCGTGCCGGAGGCGGGATCTCCGGTGGACTCCCCCGCCTCCCAGTTACATGACGAGTCGCAGGAGGGGCTGTACATGCGGCTTGGGGACTTCCTTCGGGAGCACGGCGTGGGGTACCCGCGGGGTTCCGCGGTGGTGCGGTTCGCGATCTCGAACGAGGGCGAGAGGGTCGCGTACCTGGGCGCCGTCCGGCTGGTGTTCCGCGAGGGAGCAGGGCGGCGGATGGTGCTTGACCCCGTCCAGAAGCGGGTGCTGCCCCTGCACCTCGCCAAGGACGCCGCCAACGTGGCGGGGTCCGGCGCGGCGGAGGGTCTCCCCGTCGAGGTCGTCCCCGGCAACGGCGTCGGCTACAGGTTCTCGCTCACCCGACTGGCCAACACGCTCGAGAAGGAAGGCCACACCGGTAACGTCCCCCTCGCGCTGGAGGCGACCGACAGGCTGGGCAACGCCTACCGGCGCACCTTCCACGTCAACACCGACCTCTGGGCCTACCGCGACGATACAGGCAAAGAGCCGGGGTGACCCTCGCGGAAAGTGGTCGGCAGAGCCCGGGAAACTTCCTTGATCCCCCTGCGTAAGCTAGGATAGTACTCAAGAGAGCAAAGGAGCGCGCCCGTGACCGAAGAGCGCAGCAACTACGGCGTCGAGCCCGAGCCTGGCAGGTCCGCAGGCGGTTCGGGCCCCGGCAGGTCGACCACGGCGATGTTGGGGGCGAGGGACGAGAACACCTGGTCGGCGGTGGCGCACCTCTCGATCTTTCTGAACCTCTTCACGGGCTTTCTGGGGCCGGTGGCGGCGTTGGTGATCTGGGCGATGTACAAGGACCGTTCCCCGCGGGTCGCCTTCCACGCCCTGCAGTCCCTCTGGTACCAGGTGGCCTGGATGGTGATCGTTCTCGGCTTCACGTTCGTGGCATTCATCCTGACGGTCGTCACGTTCGGCCTGGCCTCCTTCGTGGTGGTGCCCCTTGGCATCCTGCTCGCCGCCGTCCCGTTCGTGCACATGGCGTACGCCGCCTACAAGGTCAACCAGGGAATCGATTACCGGTACCCCTGGATCTCCGAGCTGGTCGGCGGCGGGGGCAGCACCGGGATCTGAGGCGCCCGAGAAACTCGCGCCGGCCTCACCGCTACCCTATGCTGCCACCGTGGAGTCCTGGCTACGACGCGCGTTCGGGGGCAGCGGCGGATCGGAGCTGCGGCTCTCCCAGTCCCTCGGGGCCTTCGCCGGTCCAGGAGGGAACATCTCCCCCCTGCACGTCTTTTTCGAGGTGACCAACACCGGGGCCGAAGCGGTCGAGGTGTCCAGGGTCTACGTCTCCGCCAAGGGAGAGCCGCGACCGGTCTACGAGGGACCTTTCGGTGGGGATAACACCCTGCCCTTCACGCTCGCGGCCGGTGAATCATTCCGATTCCACGCCCGCGCAAAGGCGCTTGCAAAAGACCTGAAAGATGCCGGACACGGCGGCCGTCCCCGGGTAAGCCTCGTAGTCGAGGACGCTTCGGGGAACCTGACCGAGAAGGTTTTTAGGTTCAGGGTGGACGAGTACCTGCAACTAAAAGACGAATGATGCGCTCGCCGTGGGGCCCGCCGGGATCTCCAGGAGACGGGGACCGAGGTATGCGTGGTGCGCCCGCGGGTCCCGCGCGATTCGCGCTAGAGATTCGCGCTAGAGATTCGCGCTGGAGCGCCTTCAGATCACGGCCCACCGGGAGCTCAGCCCGCCGTCTACGGTGAGCACCGCGCCGCTCACGTAGCCGGCGCGGGGGCTGGCGAGGAACAGGATCGCGTCCGCTACGTCCTCCGAGGTCGCGGCGCGACCACCCGGCAGGCGCGCGAGCCGCTCGCGCCAGCGTTCGGGATCGCCGAGTTCCTTCCCGGCCTGGCGGCGCAGGAACTCCATGCCGCGCTCGTTGGACATGTCGCCCGGGCTCACCCCGACGACCCGCACGCCGTGGTCGAGGCTCTCCCCGCCGAGCGCCCGCGTGAGCGTCGCGATGGCCGAGTTGGCCGAGAGGCCGGCCGCGTAGTCGGCGGCCCTCTGGTCGCCGGCGGTCCCGATCACGTTGACGATAACGCCACGCCCGCGGGCCCTCATCTCCGCGTAGAGAGCGCGCATCATGTTGACGTAGCCGAAGACCTTGAGGTCCCAGGCCTCGCGCCAGCGGTCGTCGTCGATCTCCCCGATCTTCCCGCCCGGTATGGCGCCCGCGTTGTTGACCAGGATGTCCACATCGGCGCAGGTCCCGGCCAGCCGTCGCGCGTTCTCGGCGCCGCTCAGGTCGACGGCGTGGACGGTGACCGGCACGTCGAAGTCGCGCGAGATGCCTTCCCGGGCCGCCCGGAGGTTGGCGCCCGTCCTCGCCGCGAGGTGCAGGGCGCATCCTTCGGCGGCGAAGGCGCGGGCCGTCGCAAGGCCGATGCCGCCGGAACCACCGGTTATGAGGACGGATCTGCCCATCAACCCGAGGTCCATGTCTCTCCTATCTGGAGCCCGCCCTGAGCAACCGCGCGTGAACGGTACCAGGAAAGCCACGCCGTCGCCGGGCGGATGCACGCCTGCGGCCGTCAGTCGAAACTGCCCGTTTCTCAACCCGGCCGACTACCTCATTTACTGGCGAGTTTCGTGCCATCTGGTTCCGTGGGCGGCTTCGAGCCGCTTCTCTGATCGCCGCCGGCCTCCCTCTTCGCGGCCACGGCCAGCGCGTCGGCCCTGTCGTTGCCAATCTTGTGCGCACCGCCGGTTTTCGAGTGCCCCTTGACCTTTCTCCACCGTACTTCACGGTGGCGTTGCACCGCTTCGAGTAGCCTCTCCCACAGGTCCCTGTTTGCCACGGGTCCTTTGCGGTGGTTGAGCCATCCGTTCTCCCGCCACTTCCTGTACCAGCCCCTCCTCATGCAGTTGACGAGGTAGGACGAGTCCGAGTAGACGGTTACTACGTGACCCTCGTCTATCGTCTCCAGGGCGGCGCACGCCGCGGTCACCTCCATCCTCAAATTGGTGGTGTCCTGCTCGACGCCGGAGATCTCCTCGGTCTTCCCTCCCCAGGAGACGACGGCCCCGTAGCCCCCGGGTCCACGGGAACCGGTCGATGCCCCGTCCGTGTAGGCGTAAGCCTCCGGTTCAGGCAAGGTCGCCGGTCCTCCCGTCTATCTCTCCCCCACCCATCGCCGTGATCCTCCTCGCTCGGGTCCCCCGTGACCGCCCGACAAACGCGAGAGCGGCTACCCGGCCGGCGAGAAGTCGCTTACGCCGAGCCCGACCGGATGGCTCCCCGGCCCGGGCTCTTCGGTCGTGCTCCCGGGCGCGACGGTGCGTCACCCGCGCGCTCCCTGCGCAATCCGTTAAGCGCCTCGGCGAGCGTCCTGCCGCGGGGGCTCTGCTTACCCCGCGTAAGCTCGCCGATGGCGAAGTACGCCTCCTGCTTGCGGGCGCAAGGTTCGCAGAAGCGTGTGCCCCGGATCTCCACGACCCCCAGATGGAGGCAGGGATGCTCCGTCTCGCTCCCTACCTGGCACGATCCCGGTTTCATCGTCGCCCCGATCAAGAGGCCCAGTCCGAAGATGCCCTTAGATTGCCCCCTTGAGGGCGTTGCCCGCGCTGAAGGAGGGGACCTTGGAGGCCGCGATCTTCATCTTCTCGCCGGTCTGGGGGTTGCGGCCCTCCCTGGCCTTGCGCTCCTTGACGGAGAACTTGCCGAAGCCCGTTATCCTGACCTCGTCTCCGCCCTTGAGCGTCTCGGTCACTACCCGCTCGAAAGCCTCGAAGTGCCTCTGGGCTTCGCTGGCGGGCACGTCGGTCTGCTCGGCGATCCTCTCGATCAACTCCGTCTTGTTCATGATCCTTCCTCTCTGTCGCCGTCTGTGGTACCAGACGGGCCTGTTGTTGGGTCTCGCTGATCTTGTTTGTACGGGAGGAGGTGCCGTTTGCCACCCCCGCGTTGTCGGCGGGTTTGGCGGAACGGACCTTGTAGGGGTGTGACGCGCGACTTGCACCACATTTGGCACAAAGGTTTCGGAGGCAGGCTCCCTGCGGTCTGGGAAACGGCAGCCTCAACCGCGTCGGCGAGACCGCCCCCATGCACGACCGGGCCCACCATCAGCCGTAGAACCTGTTCCGGGGGCGGTAACGCGAGACCAGCGCCTCGTTCGCCTCGTCCCCTCCCGGCACGTTCTGCGAGATGAAGACCGAAGGCTCGGCCCCGGCGACCGCGCGCAGGTAGGCGATCTCCGCCACCAGCGCGTTCCAGACGAGGGCGCCGATGGCCGTGGAGAGCGGGGCGACGCGGTGTCCCTCCACGCCGTCTGCCAACTCCGAGAGGTCCACGGCGGCGTCGCCCATCGGCACGTGCGTATCGATCGTCACGTCGGCCAACTCGAAGAGCCTCCGTCCGCTTGGGTGGCGGGGCTCGACTCCTCTGCCGTGCGCGAGCGAGGCCACCGCGACGACCCGCAGGCCGGCCTCCTTCGCGGCCAGGGCCACCTCTATCGGGAGGGCGTTGATCCCGGAGTTCGAGAACACGACCATGACCTCGCCGGGGCGCAAATCCTCGCCGGCCAGGAGGACGCGGGCGTAGCCCTCAAGGCGCTCCAGCTTAGAGGTTCGCCGGCCACCCAGGAGCGTCAGGTTGGGGTCCAGGATCGGGTGCACCGGGGCCAGCCCGCCAGCCCGCCAGAACGCCTCCTCCGCCATGAGGTGGGAGTGACCACAGCCGAACACGTGGATCATCCGGTCCGGCTCGTCGCCTTCCAGGGAGCCCGCCAGCAGCCGCGCCGCCTCCAGAAGTTTCGGCCTCTCCTCCGAGAGAACCGCCTCCTGCACCTCCCGCAGCCGGACCGCGTAAGCGTCGAGCCCCGCGCCCGGCCGTCCCGCGCCGTCCTCCATACCACTGGCCGTCAAAAAGCCTCCTCCGGTTACTCTCTGGAGTCCTCGACTCCGATCCATCGACGCGACCGGCGCACGACGAACCCGGGCTCATGATCTCATGGTCCGGACCGGGCTACGAGGCCACCTCGACCCTTCGAGGCAAACGTCAGCCCCCTCGAGTCCGCGAAGATCCCCTGTCGTGGCGGCCGTTGCCACGTCGCTACTGCCAGCCCTTAGAGCATCGTTTGCTTCTAAATGCCTGAACTGGCATAGTCAACGTACGTATTCACGGGGAGGACGAAGGGAGCGGTTATGGCGGCGGGAGCGGCGGGTGGCGAGGCGAGGGCTGGGCGTCTGCGGGGTGGGGATCGGGTCCTTGGGGCGTTCCAGAACTTCGGGCGGTCGTTGATGTTGCCGATAGCGGTCTTGCCGGCGGCGGCCCTGTTGTTGCGGCTCGGGCAGCCGGACCTCTTGGACCTTGCGTGGATGGCGGCGGCCGGGGACGCAGTCTTCACCAACCTGCCCATGATCTTCGCCGTGGGCATAGCCTTCGGGCTCGCAGGGGGGGACGGGGCCGCGGCGCTCGCGGGCCTCGTCGGGTACCTCGTCTTTGACGGGGTCTTCAAGACCATCATCCCGCAGGTGGACGGCGGGCCCGATCCCGACATAACCATGGGCGTCTTGTCCGGGATCATCGTCGGCCTCGTGGCGGCGGGCCTGTACCGGCGCTTCTCCGACATCCGGCTGCCCGACTACCTCGGCTTCTTCGGCGGCCGGAGGTTCGTGCCCATCGTGACGGCGCTGGCGGCGCTGGTTCTGGGCGCCGTCTTCGGGCTCGTGTGGCCGACCGTACAGCTCGGGGTCAACGCGGTGGGCGAGGGGATCGTGGGCCTCGGGGCTTTAGGGACCGGGATCTACGGTTTTCTCAACCGGCTGCTCATACCGGTCGGTCTGCACCACGTCCTCAACACCTACGTCTGGTTCCAGCTCGGCACTTTCGAGGGTCCCGACGGCCCCGTGACCGGCGACCTCAACCGCTACTTCGCAGGCGACCCTTCGGCCGGCTTCTTCATGTCCGGGTTCTTCCTGGTGATGATGTTCGGGCTGCCGGGGGCCTGCCTGGCGATGATCCGGCACGCCCGCTTCCCGAAGGTCGCCTCTGGCATCCTGCTGTCGGCGGCGTTCGCGTCTTTCCTGACGGGGATCACCGAGCCCATCGAGTTCGCGTTCATGTTCGTGGCACCCCTGCTTTACCTCGTTCACGCGGTGCTCACCGGGACGGCGCTCGCGATCGCGACGTTGCTCAACATCAAGATCGGCTTCGGCTTCTCCGCGGGGCTAATAGACTACGTGCTCAACTTCGGCAAGGGGAACACGACGAACCCTCTGCTCATCCTGATGCTCGGGGTCGCGTACTTCGCCATCTACTACTTCGTGTTCGGCTTCTTTATCAAGCGATTCGACCTCGCCACACCGGGACGCGGGGAGGCGGGCACGGGCCTGGCGGCCGACTGGATCCTCCCCGAGAGCCAGCGCGGGCCGAGGGGCGACGAGGAACGCGAGGCAGCCCGCGAGGCGGAGCGAGAGGCCGAACACGAGGCCGAACACGAGGCCGAACGCGAGGGCGCGCCGGCAGGCGCGGCGACGGCGACCGCCCCGGAGCGCGACAGGGACGACGTACTCGCGGAGGACGTTCTCGGGGCGTTGGGTGGCCGGGAGAACGTCGAGAGCGTCGAGGGGTGCATCACGCGCCTGCGGCTCTTCGTGGACGACCCAGACCGTATTGATGACGCGCGGCTCAAGCAGCTCGGCGCCGCCGGCGTCGTCAAGCGCGGCAAGGTCGCCCAGGTCGTCATGGGCACCCAGAGCGACCGGATCGCCGAGCGCATCAACCGGCTCCTGAAGGGCGGTGGGTGATGCGCGTCCTCGCCCCTATCTCGGGCCGCGCCGTGCCGCTCGCCGAGGTCCCCGACGAGGTCTTCGCCGAAGGGATGGCCGGACAGGGCTGCGCCATCGTCCCCGGAGCCTCCGGGGAGGCCGTCGCCCCGGTCTCCGGCGTCCTCGTCAAGCTCTTCGAGGGCGGGCACGCCTTCGGCATCGCCGCCGACGGTGGGATGGAGATGATCGTCCACCTCGGCCTCGACACCATCGAGCTGCGGGGCAAGGGCTTCGAGCGGATAGCCACCGAAGGCGACCGGGTCGAGGCCGGACAGCCCATCGTGCGCTTCGACCTCGAGGAGATCCGGGCGGGCGACTACGACCCCGTGACCCCCGTCCTCGTGACGAACCCCGAAGACCACCCGGTAACCGGCGCCTGCACCGGCGATGTCCAGGCCGGGGAGCCCCTCTTCGAGGCCGGGGACTGAGGGTAGCGTTGGAACCGCCCAGGCGCATCCTCGACTGCGGCCCCGCCGACTTCGCGTCGATGGACGGTGCCGGCCTGCTCCGCTCCATCCGACGCTCCGAGGGCCGCACCATCCTCTGCGAGGTGCTCTGGCCGGCTCCGTCCCGCGTGGACGGTACGACGAACCCGGATCTCGCCGTCGCCTTCGGCGCCGACCTCGTCCTGCTCAACAAGTTCGACGGCGCGGGGGACCTGACTCTCTTGAAGGAGCGCCTCGGGCGGCCCGTGGGCGTGAACGTCGAGCCTTCGGAAGCCGTGCCGCCCCACCGCCGGGCGGGCCGCGAGAACCTAAGACGCCTGGAGGCCGTGGATTTTGTCGTCGTCACGGCGAACCCGGACGCCGAGGTCGAGACGGAGAAGATGGCTGAGGCGGCGGCGCTTGCCCGCGAGGTGCTGCCTGGTGTGCCGGTGTTCGTCGGCAAGATGCACGGGAGCGGCGGTCGCGGGCTCGTGGGCGCCGGGGAGGTCTCCCGGCTCGCGGCGCTCTCGGACGCGGTGCTCCTGCCCGCGCCCGGGACGGTGCCGGGGAGCCGGGAGCCCGTGGTGGCCGAGTTGGTCGCGGCAGCGCAGGAGGCGGGGGCGCTCGCGGTCGCGACGGTCGGGACCTCCCAGGAGGGGGCGGACGCGGAGACCGTGCGCGAGCTGGCCCTGGCCGCCAAGCGGGCCGGGGCGGACGTGCTGCACCTCGGGGACGCCGACTACGGTATGGCGGAGCCGATGAACGTGCTCGCGGCGTCGATCGCGATCCGGGGCCGCCGTCACGCCTACCGGCGCATGGCGCTCAGATGAAGGCAGCCTTGCACACCCGCGTCCTCCCCGACTACGAGACGATGAGCGCGGTCGCGGCCGACGTGGTGGCCTCGATGCTCCGGGAGAGGCCGGACGCCGTCTTCATGATCCCGACCGGGACCACGCCCCTCGGGATGTACCGCGAGCTCGTGAGAGAGCACGAAGGGGAGGGCCTCTCGTTCGCGCGGTCGACCTTCTTCAACCTGGACGAGTACCTGGGGCTCCCGCCGGACCACCCGGCGAGCTACCACGTCTACATGCAGGAGAACTTCTACGGCCGCGTGGACATCGAGCCAGAGAGAATCCACGTCCCGGACGGCTTCGTCGCGGACCCCGAGGCCGAGTGCGAGCGGTACGAGCGCGAGATCCGGGCGGCCGGCGGGGTGGACCTGTGCGTGCTCGGGATTGGACGCAACGGCCACATAGGGTTCAACGAGCCCGGCGCGTCCTTCGACTCCCGCACCCGGGTGGTCAGGCTCGCCGAGACCACGCGCCGCGTCAACGCCACGGACTTCGAAGGGGACCGGGCGCCGG
>CADCUW010000686.1 GCA_902805985.1 uncultured Rubrobacteraceae bacterium | reverse complement strand
GGGTGCCGCGGCGCCTCATCCCACTCCAGCGCGGCGCGGAAGTCCGCGAGGCCCGCGACGCGCGTCGCCACGGTCCCGGCGGGCTCCCCGGTCAGGGTCACGGCCAGGGTCCCGGCCAGGGTCCCGGCCAGGGTCCCGGCGGCGGGGAGCGTCGCCGCCCGCGCGGGGCTCAGCGGGCCGCCTGCTCTCCGGCCGGTGCCTCGGCCGGGACGTCTTCGGGGACGGCGGGCTCGCCCGCCATCCTGCCGCAGGCGGAGACGAAGCCGAAGAAGAGCGGGTGCGGGCGGAGGGGACGGCTCTTGAACTCCGGGTGGAACTGGCTCCCGATAAAGAACGGGTGGTCTTTGAGCTCGGCGATCTCGACCAGACGTCCGTCGGGGGACGTGCCGCTGAAGACCATCCCGGCCTCGGTGAGCGCCTCGCGGTAGGCGTTGTTCACCTCGTAGCGGTGGCGGTGGCGCTCGTGAACGAGCTCGGAGCCGTAGACTTCAGCGGCCAGAGTGCCGGGTTCGATCTTGCACGGCCAGCGCCCGAGGCGCATCGTGCCGCCCATGTCCACACCCACCTGATCGGGCATGATGTCTATGACAGGGTGCGGGGTGTCCTGCTCGAACTCGGTCGAGTTCGCCATCTCGAGGCCGGCGGCGTTGCGGGCGAACTCTATGACCTCAATCTGCATCCCCAGGCACAGCCCGAGGTAGGGCGTGTCCGTCTCCCTCGCGTAGCGCGCCGCCTCGATCTTGCCCTCCGCCCCCCTGTGGCCGAAGCCGGGCAACACCAGCACGCCGTCAACACCGGAGAGCCGCCGCTCGGTCGCCTCCCGGTTCTCCAGGACCTCAGAATCGACCCAGTCGAGCTCCACCTTGAGGCCGTTGGCACCCGCGGCGTGGCCGAGGGCCTCGACCACCGACAGGTAGGCGTCCTGGAGCTTGATGTACTTGCCGATGATGGCCACCCGGACGCTCCGCTCGGCCTCGAGCGTCCTGGAGACCAGGCTGCGCCACTCGTCGAGCTTCGCCGGCGGCGCCTGCATCCCGAGCTTCTCCAGGACCAGGTCGTCGAGGCCCTCATCGTGCAGGCTCAAGGGGATGGCGTAGAGGCTCGGGGCATCTTCGGCGGGGATGACGGAGTCGAGTTCGGTGTCGGCGAAGAGCGCTATCTTCTTGCGGATGTCCTCGCTCATCGGGCGGTCGGCCCGGCAGACGAGCACGTCGGGGCTTATGCCGATCTCACGCAGGCGCTGGGCCGAGTGCTGGGTGGGCTTGGTCTTGAGCTCGCCGGCCGCCTCGATGTAGGGCACGTAGGAGACGTGGACGTAGAGCACGTTCTTGCGACCTACGTCGTTTCGGAACTGGCGGATGGCCTCCAGAAACGGCTGGCTCTCGATGTCGCCGACGGTGCCGCCGATCTCGGTGATCACGACGTCGTTGTCGTGACCCAAGCGGCCTATCCTGTTCTTGATCTCGTTGGTTATGTGCGGGATGACCTGCACGGTCGCCCCGAGGTAATCCCCCCGCCGCTCCCGGCTTATGACCTCCCAGTAAACGCTCCCGGTCGTAACGTTTGAGAGCCGGCCCAGGTTGTCGTCGAGGAACCGCTCGTAGTGTCCGAGGTCGAGGTCGGTCTCGGCCCCGTCCTCGGTGACGAAGACCTCGCCGTGCTGGTACGGGTTCATCGTACCCGGGTCCACGTTGATGTACGGGTCGAACTTCTGCAAGACGACCCGGTAGCCCCGGCTCTTGAGCAGCATCCCTAAAGCCGCGGCGCTCGTCCCCTTCCCGATGGACGACACCACCCCGCCCGTTACGAAGATATACTTGGTCTCACTCATTCGAACCCCGCTCCCGATAACGCAACCAACGCCAAGCCCCTTCCCCCTGTAGAACCGGAAAGACCGGAGAGATTCCCCCGGAGCGACGCCCCGCTGCCACCGGGTGGCGGCCATTAGAACCCGCGAGCGCATGCTCCAACATCACGGGATACCATACTACCGCCGATGAACCGAGAATTAAATAGCGCCGGCAACCTTTCTGGCTGGCCGGACGGGGTCGAAGTGGCTACGCTACGCGCCATGCCATAGAGCCCAAGATCCAACGGCCCCCTCTTCGTCGTCCTCGCGGCCGTCCTTTGGAGTA
>CADCUW010000685.1 GCA_902805985.1 uncultured Rubrobacteraceae bacterium | reverse complement strand
CCGCGCCTGAGAAGCCTTCCTTTCGCAGCGCCTTCCGTCGCCGCCGGTGTCTCATACCGGCCGACGGGTTCTACGAGTGGAAGCGCGAGGAGGGCGGCAAGCAGCCTTTCTACATCCGCATGAACGACGGGCGCCCCTTCGCCTTCGCCGGGCTCTGGGAGAGCTGGCACGACGGCGAGGTCCTCTCCTGCACCATCCTCACGACGTCGGCCAACCCGCTCGTCGGAGAGGTACACGGTAGGATGCCCGTCATACTGCCAGCCGAAGACCGCGACGCCTGGCTCGATCCTGAGGCCGAGAGGGAGGAGCTCGTCTCCCTGCTCAGGCCCTACCCGGGGGACGACCTCGAGACCTTCCCCGTCAGCCGCTTCGTCAACAGCCCCCGCAACAACGACGAGCGCTGTATAGAGCCCGCCGCTTGAGCGTAGCCGTCAGGGACGAGGTAAGGGAGGCTGTCGAGGCAGGGAGGCCGGTCGTGGCGCTGGAGTCAACCCTGATCTCCCACGGTCTGCCCCACCCGGACAATATCGAGGTGGCCCGCGAGTCGGAGCGCCTGATCCGGGCCGAGGGCGCCGTCCCGGCCACCGTGGGCGTCATAGCCGGCACCCCGAAGGTCGGCCTCGACGCGGCCGAGCTGGAGCTTATGGCGACCGCGGGCAACATCGAGAAGCTCTCCGCTAGGGACCTCCCCGTGGCAGCCGCCAAGGGCATCCACGGGGCGACGACCGTCGCCGCCACCGCCCACCTCGCGGCGCTTGCCGGTATAAGGCTCTTCGCCACGGGGGGGCTCGGGGGCGTCCACCGCGGGGCGCGGGAGAGCTGGGACGTCTCGGCGGACCTGGCCGCCCTTACCCGGACGCCGGTCGCGGTGGTCTGCTCCGGCGTGAAGTCCATCCTCGACGTGCCGGCCACCCTGGAGTACCTCGAGACCTCTGGCGTGCCCGTCGTGGGCTTCCGCACCCTGAGGTTCCCCGGCTTCTACCTGGCCGACTCGGGCCAGCCGGTCGGCTGGTCCGTGGGGGACGAGAAGGAGGCCGCACGCCTGATACTGGCACTGGGAGAGCTCGGTCTCGGGCGCTCGGGGCTTGTGATCTCCAACCCCCTCTCCGAAGAGGACCAGCTCGACCCCGGGATGCACGACCGCGCCTTGCGGGCCGGTATCGAAGAGATGGAGCGCAGAGGCGTAAGGGGGAAAGACGTCACGCCCTTCCTGCTGGAGCGGTTCGCGGAGGAGACGAAGGGTGAGAGCTTGCGGGTCAACAATAAGATCATACAGGGCAACGCCGGGCTCGCCGCCCGCATAGCCGTCTCGCTCGCCAGGCTCCCCTGAACGTGGCGGGCCCCCGGGTCCTGGTCGTCGGGGACCTCCTCTACGACATGCTCGCCAAGTCCGACGGTGAGATAACCCTCGGCACCGACACCTTCGTACCGATCCGGGTCTCCGCCGGCGGCTCCGGGGCGAACGCCGCCGCCTGGCTCGCCCACACGGGCATCGAGACCCGCTTCGTCGGCAGGGTCGGTGATGACGTGTTCGGCGGGTTCCTGGAGGGGGAGATGGAACGGGTGGGCGTGAGGTCGTACCTGGCCCGCGACGCCTCGCTGGCGACCGGCAAGGTCTTCGTGCTCGTGGACGGGGCGGGGGAGCGGACCATGATCACGGACAGGGGCGCCAGCGAGGCCCTCGGCCCCGAAGACCTCCCCGAGAGGCTCTTTACCGGAGGGCACCTCCATCTCTCCGGCTACACCCTCTCCGGCGGCAGCCGCCGCGAGACTGCCCTCAAAGCCCTGCGCCTTGCCCGTAGAGCGGGCATGACCGTCTCCGTGGACCCATCCTCCGTCCCCCTGCTCGGATCCATAGGCCCCGACCGCTTCCTGGAGTGGACCCGCGGCGCCGACCTCCTCTTCCCGAACCTGACGGAAGGCGAGACCCTGACCGGCGAGAAGGACCCGGACCGTATACTCGAGAAGCTGCTGCCGCACTACTCCGCCGTCGTCCTCAAGCTCGGCCCGGACGGGGCCTGGTACGCGGACGCTGGCGGAAACCTGCTCAGGGAGCCGGCGGCGCCGGTGGATGTCGTCGAGGATACCACCGGGGCTGGGGACGCGTTCTCGGCGGGGTTTCTGGCCGCGTGGCTG
>CADCUW010000684.1 GCA_902805985.1 uncultured Rubrobacteraceae bacterium | reverse complement strand
TGTTCCCACCGACACCACCCCCACCCTCTTGTCTTCCTTCCGGTACAGCTCGATGAGCTTGGCGATGATGCTGCTCTTGCCGACGCCGGGCGGCCCCGTGAAGCCTACGGTGAGGGCGGTGCCGGTCTTCGGGTAGATCCCGGCGACGATACCGGGCGTCTCGGGGTCCTCGCGCTCTATCTTGGAGATAACCCGCGCCAGCGCCCGCCGGTCGCCAAGGAGAAGCCTCTCGACCAGACCGCCCTCCTCCACCCCCTCTAGGCCCACTCCGTATCGAGCCGCGGCGGCCGCGTCAGCGTCTGGAACACGACGCAGTACTGCTCGGTCTTCTTCCTGAGCCCCTCCAGCTCCTCCGCCGTCGCCCCCGGCGCCTCGACATCGAACCGCGTCTTGATGCTCTCGAAGCCGACCGGCACGTCCTTGTTGATGCCCAGGGTACCGGCGAGGTCCATCTCACCCGTCACCGTCACCTCGATGCGCTCGGCCTCAATGCCCATCGCCTCGGCGACCATCTGGCAGGTGACCTGGGCGCAGGCCGCGAGGGCGCCCAGCAGCATGTCCCCCGAGCAGGCGGCGGTGCCGGCCCCGCCGACGCCCGCGTGGGCCTGGGCCTCGTAGACCGCCCGGCCGATGTCCACAGAGCAGGAGATCGGGGTGTCCTCCTGGCTTGCCTTGGCCTCCAGCGTGATCCTGGACGACCCAGGCTCGCCCCGGTACTTCTCCTTCAACGGCTTCTGTACGGCCCTAAGGTCCATGCTCCTCCTCGCTCGTCCCCAAAAGAGAACCCAATGTACGCTACGCCCCCCGCCGCGACAAGGACACCCCGGTCCACGCCATTGCATGTGTGACGCATGTGCTACTCTTTTCCACATGACAAAGATGATCCAGATCCGGAACGTGCCGGACGACCTTCATCGCAAGCTCAAGGTCCGGGCGGCGCAGGAGGGCATGACGCTCTCGGGCTATCTGCTCTCGGAGATAGAGTCCGTGGCCAAGAAGCCGACGATGAGGGAGTGGTTGGAGAAGGTCGCCAGCCGGGAGCCGGTCGAGGTGGACGAGCCGCCGGAGGAAATCATCCGTCGGATGCGTGACGCGGACGATCCGCGCGACCTCGGTTAGCCGGGCTTGATCGTCCTCGATGCCTCGGCCGCGGTGGCCGTGTTGCTGAACCTCGGCGCGGGCGCACGGCACATCCGTGAACGGATGGAGAGGGAGGACGACGGTCTACACGTGCCACACCTCTTCGAGATCGAGGTGCTCAACGCGCTGAGGAATTACGCCCTGCGCCACCGTATCTCCGAGGGTCGGCGCCTCGAGTTGCTCGAGGACCTCACAACCATGAGCATTTCCCGCTACGCCCACACCCCTATGCTTCCCCGTATCTGGGAGTTGCGCGACAACGTCTCGGCCTACGACGCCGCCTACATCGCGCTCGCCGAGACGCTCGAAGCCCCCCTCGTCACCACGGACGCCCGGCTCGCCCGCGCCCCCGGAATACGGGCCGCGATAGAAGTCTACGGGTAATCAAAGGGGCTCCCCGAAGGGAGCCCCGGGGAACCCGACCTAACCCGTACTACCCCTCCAGCAGGAGCGACTCCGGGTCTTCTATAAGCTCCTTGATGCGCACCAGGAAGCCGACGGCTTCCGCGCCGTCTATGACGCGGTGGTCGTAAGAGAGGGCGAGGTACATCATCGGGCGGACCTGTACCTCGCCGTCGACGACCATGGGGCGATCCTGGATCTTGTGCATCCCGAGGATCGCAACCTGCGGCATGGTGAGTATCGGCGTCGAGAGCAGGCTCCCGAAGATGCCGCCGTTGGTGATGGTGAAGGTGCCGCCGGTGAGGTCTTCGATCTTGAGCTTGCCCTCCCTGGCTCTCACCGCGAGGTCCGCTATCCCGCCCTCTATCTCGGCGAAGCTCTTGCGGTCCGCGTCGCGCACGACGGGGACGACGAGCCCCTCTTCCGTAGAGACGGCCACGCCGAGGTCGTAGTAGTGCTTTAGGACGAGCTCGTTGCCCTGAAGCTCGGCGTTGACCTTGGGGTAGGCCTTGAGCGCGCCGATGGCGGCCTTGGCGAAGAAGCTCATGAAGCCGAGGCGGGCGCCGGTCCGCTCCTGGAAGGCCTCCTTGCGCCGCTTGCGCAGGGCCATGACCGCCGTCACATCCACCTCGTTGAAGGTGGTGAGCATCGCGGCGGTCTGCTGGGACTCCACGAGCCGCTGGGCGATGGTCTGCCGGCGGCGCGAGACCCGCACCCGCTCCTCGAGGTCCGCCCGGCCGTTCTGGGCCGCCGGCTGCGGGGCGGGCTGCCGGGCCTTGCCGTCCTGCTCGGGCTCTGCGGGCCTCTCGGGGGCGGAGGTAGAACCTGAGGAGCCGCCCTGCTGCCGGATCAGACGCTCCACGTCGTCGCGGGTTATGCGCCCGCCGGAGCCGGAGCCCTCCACCTCGGCCAGCTGGACCCCGTACTCTTCGGCCAGCTTGCGCACGGAGGGCGAGGCCCGGCCGCCGCCGTCCTCCCTGTGGCCGTTGGCCTCCTCGGCGACAGGCTGCGCCTCGGGCTCGGCTTCCGCCTCGGGCTCCGGCTGCTCCCCGGCCGCCTCTTCGCCTGAGGCTTCTTCGGACTCCTCGGACTCTTCCTGCTGGGGGGCCGCGCCGTTGCCCTCGCCTATGGTGCCGATCACCTCGCCGACCGTGACGGTGTCGCCCTCGGCCTTGGCTATCGATTCGAGGACGCCGTCGTGTTCGGCTTCTACCTCGAAGTTGATCTTGTCTGTCTCTAGCTCGACGAGCGCGTCCCCGGCGGAGACTGCCTCGCCCTCCTGCTTCAGCCAGCGCCCGACCGTCGCGTCCGCGACGGACTCGCCGAGCTCCGGAACGTGTATCTCATCCGCCACGGCGGCTCACCTTACCTCTCTCATGGGATCCATCTCTAGGCGCTCGGGGAGGGGGCGCGGTCCTGCGTCGCCTCCACGGCCTCTTCGTCTTGCCCGTTCTCCTCGAAGGCCTCGCGTACGATGGCCGCGTGCTCCTCCTTGTGGTACCTGGCCGACCCTTGCGCCGGGCTCGGGCGGGCGGGCTTGCCGACGTAGCGCAGCGGCAGCTCGCCGCCGAGCAGCTCCCCCAGCCGCGGCCGGACGAAGCTCCAGGCGCCCATGTTCGCCGGCTCCTCCTGCGCCCAGACGACCTCCTTGAGGTTCGGGTAGCCGTCGAGTACCTCCCTGATGCCTCCCTCGGGCCACGGGTAGAGGAGCTCGACGCGCGCGACGGCCGTCGAGTCGTTGTCTTCGTACGTCTCGCTCCCCACGAGCTCCGTGTAGAACTTGCCGGAGCAGAGGATCAGTCGCTCCACGTCCCCGGCGCGCCCCCTGGCCTCCTCGTCGTCGAGCACGGTCTGGAAGCGCCCCTCGGCGAGGTCCTTGAGGCCGGAGCCCGCCATCGGGTGGCGGAGCAGGCTCTTGGGCGCCATGATGATGAGGGGCCGCTTGTTCTCCTTGAGCTGGGCGTGCGCCCTGAGCAGGTGGAAGTACTGGGCCGCCGTCGTCAGGTTGGCGATGCGCACGTTCTCCATGGCGGCCAGCTGCAAGAACCGCTCCAGGCGCGCGCTGGAGTGCTCGGGGCCCTGGCCCTCGTAGCCGTGCGGCAGGAGCATGACGAGCCCCGAGGTCTGGCCCCACTTGGCCTGCCCGGAGACTATGAACTGGTCGATCATGGGCTGCCCCACGTTGGCGAAGTCCCCGTACTGGGCCTCCCAGAGGACGAGCGCGTCGTCGGCATTCATCGTGTAGCCGTACTCGAAGCCCATCACCGCGATCTCCGAGAGCGGGCTGTTGTGGACGGCGAAGGAGGCCTTCGCCTGGGGGATGTTCTGCATCGGGACGTAGTCCTCGCCGACCTCCTCGTCGTGCAGCACGAGGTGGCGCTGGGAGAACGTGCCGCGCTCCGAGTCCTGGCCGGTCAGCCGGATCGGCACCCCGTCGGCCAATAGCGAGGCGAACGCGAGCGCCTCGGCGTGGGCCCAGTCGATCCTCTCGTCCCCCTCGTTGCCGAGGTTGGCCCTCGTCTTCCGCAAGAGCCGCTCGAGCTTGCCGTTGGGCGTGAAGCCCTCGGGGCGCTCGAGCAGCGCCGAGTTCAGCTCGACGAGCTTCTCCGCCGGGACGGCGGTCTCGGGGACGCCCACGACCGGGGTGCGGGGCTGCTCGGTATCGAGCTCCTCCTCGTCCTTGGGCTTCTTGCGGATCTCCTCCATGCTCGAGTAGACTTCCTCGACCATCCCCTCGGCCTCCCCGGCCGTGATGATGCCCCTGTTCTCGAGCTCTTTGGCCCACAGCTCGCGCACCGTGGGGTGGCTCTGGATCTTCTGGTACATGACGGGCTGGGTGTAGGCTGGCTCGTCGCCCTCATTGTGGCCGAACCTGCGGTAGCCGATCAGGTCGATGAGGAAGTCCTTGTGGAACCTCTCCCTGTAGGCGTAGGCCAGCCGTGTGGCCGCCAGGCACGCCTCGGGGTCGTCGGCGTTGACGTGGACGACCGGGATCTCGAACCCCTTCGCCAGGTCGCTGGCGTAGGTGGTCGAGCGCGCGTCCTGCCGCTCGGTGGTGAAGCCGAGCTGGTTGTTGGTGATGATGTGGATGGTCCCGCCGGTCCTGTACCCTGGCAGCCGGCTGAGGTTGAGCGTCTCCGCGGACACACCCTCGCCGGGAAAGGCCGCATCACCGTGCAGGAGCACCGGCAGCGACTTCTCCTCGTCCCTGACCGGGGGGCCGGCCGCGTCGCGCCTCTCCTGGGCCGCGCGGGCCATGCCTTCTACGACGGGGTTTACGTGCTCGAGGTGGCTCGGATTCGGCGCGAGGTTGACGAGCACCTGCTCGTCGGCCTCGGCGTCGCTGAGGTGGTAGCCCCTGATGCCGAGGTGGTACTTGACGTCGCCGACCCAGGCGTCGCCCGGGCGGCTCGCCGCGGAGGACGACTCGCCCTTCTCCGGCTGCTGGAACTCGCCGAAGATCCTGGAATAAGACTTGTCCAACACGTGCGCGAGCACGTTCAAACGGCCACGGTGGGCCATGCCGAGGACCATCTCCGGCGTCCCGCCCTCCGTCGCCCGGCGGGCGATCAGGTTGAGCATCGGCACGACCATGTCGTTGCCCTCGACGGAGAAACGCTTCTGGCCGAGAAACGACTTGTGCAAAAACTTCTCGAAGGTGTCTATGCGCGTCAGGCGCATGAGCAGGCGCTTGGCGGCCTCGCCCTCCATGCGCTTGTAGAAGCGCCCGGACTCGACGGCCTCCCTGAGCCAGAACCTCTCGTCGGGGTCGTGGACGTGCCCGAAGTCGTAGCCGGTGGTGTTGCAGTAGAGGTTCCTGAGCTCCTCCACGGCCTCCCGCGCCGTGGCGCTCCTCTCGGCTATGGGGCCGCCGATGATGAGCGGCGGCAGGTGGTCGAGGTCGTCGTCGGTGATCCTGTAGAACTGGGGGTCTAGCGTCGGGTCGCCGGGCGGCTCGCTGCCGAGCGGGTCCAGCTTCGCGGCCCTGTGCCCGAAGTCCCTTATGTGCCTGACGTGCTTGGAGGCGCCGACGGCCTTCTCGACGTCGAGCTCGATGTCCCCCGAGACCGCCGCGGCGCTGCCGTTGGCCCCGTTGGGCCCGGGCGGGCTCCAGGACTCGAAGAACCGGCGCGTCCCCTCGTCCACCGAGTCGGGGTCCTCGCGGTACCTCTCGTACAACTCCAACACGTAGCCCAGGTTAGGCCCGTAGAATTGGTACTCCGTCTGCTTCTCCAACCGGATCACACCCTCACGTTGCGGTCTTTAAGAATCCCAAGCGTCCACGAGGGGAGGCGGGGCACCCGCCCCGTCTCCCCCGCGCCGCGCTCTTGGCAAGGCTATAAGACAACTCGATCTTCCCTATGATACTCCACATGGCCGTCTAGATTCTTACCCCCGAACGGCCCCCGCTAGACCTACCCGCCGAGCTGAACCCGCGCGAGCCTGAGGTCCTCGGCCATCCCGCTGTGCCCGAATTTCTCGGCCTGCCCGACACCGGCGCCGTAGGCCTCCCGAGCCTCTTCCTCCCGCCCGAGCTTCGTCAAGACCTCCCCGAGCCGCAGGTACGCGTTGCCCTCGTCCTCGTGAGTGTACTCAGAGATAACGCTTGCGTCTTGTCCGAAAGCCCAGGTGGCGACGATGGTGCAGTCCGAGTGGCCGAACACCTTCAGGCGGATGCGTCCGTAGGTCCAGCGGCGGTCCTCGGGCTCGAAGGCGTCGAGGCCCCGGGGCACGAGCCCGGCGTAGCCCGCGAGCAGGGCGTCGCGGTCGCGCTCTAGCTCCTCGGCCTCTTCCCCGTGACCCTTACCTGTCATCTCCGTTGTGGCGGTTAAAGCTCGGGTCGAGCTGCCGCGCCGTCCCCCTTCTTCCGGTCCTTGCTCACTCCCGAAGGTGGTTGCCTATCCTGTCTCGGCGTGCGCGTATTGTACGCCTCGTGGGAGAGTTCGAGGCTCCGGAGGCTTGGCCCCACGGCAGAAGAAGCGGCCGATGGATGAGTACGTCTGCCGGCACGCGGCAGGCCAGTTGCGCCCTGGCGTGCTCGAGACCATCCCAAACCCGAAGATTGCCCTGCAGCCGAGCTCCTCGGAAAACTTTGTTCAAGGCCTTCCCCTACCGTCGGTCCTCGCGACCTTCAAGACCACTCGCGGGCAGATCAAAGGAGTGTTCGGCTTCGGGGTCAGAGCCGACGGCGCCCGCCTTTCCTCTTCTCCGGGCGCAGGCCAATCGGACGAGCAATTCGCGCGCGATGCCGGGAGCTGTAACCCGATACCCGACCGAGAAGCGGGCATCCGCCCTCGCGAATATCTATGCGTGACTACTGCATATAGTGGCAGCGTCATCGCGCCTAAGCGGGCGAAGTCGAGCCGCTACTCGGACCAGGGTGCGTTTTATCCAGGATCCTGAATGCGTACTTCGGGGAACGCCCCTTCCACGCATTCGAGTGAGTAAGGGAAGGGCCAGGCTACCCGCCCCGGCTGGGGTGGTCCCCGGGCGCCTCGGGGCCGGTCATGCCCTTGTCCAGCTTCAGGCCGCACGAAGGGCAGGAGGGGGAGTGATCGGCGTAGGTGGCGCTGCCATCGTCGTCGTCGAAGTGGGCCAGGAAGCGGAACGCCCCGGCGTTCCTGATCTCCGACCACAGCCTGTGCCCGCAGCCTCCGCATAGGGTGAGCATCGTGGGCGCCACGCTAGCGCCCCGGCGGGCCCGTGCCATGCGCCGAAAGGTGCAGATCGGCCCGACGCGGGCCAACTTGGCCCGAAAGGCGCACGCGCCACGCCCGGAGGGCCCGCCGGGGACGGTCCAAGCTACGCCTCCACGCGGATAGAATGCTCTCGCATGGACGACCCCGTGACCCGCTACGAGGGGGCAGTCGAGGCGCTGGTCCGCGACCCATCCCCGGAGAACGACCTGGCCGCCTCCCGGGCGCACTACGACTCTGCGCGTGCTACGTGTGGCTCGCGCCGTGGTGGGTGGGGTGGTACCGGGAGGGGAGGCTGAAGCGGGCGGTGCGCCGCCACCTGGAGGCCGGGGGCCGGATAAGGCTGCCGCGGGGCTAGCCGGCCGCGGGTCCACCCCCCCCAGGACCGGGCAGGCCGGGGCCGCGCGAACTTCCGAGAACCCTCAAGGCGAAGTTCGCCGTCCCCGCACCGGTCCGCTAGCGTGGTTCGAGGTTTTGGGTCCGCCGCACGCAGAGTTCGAACGCGAGGAGGGCGAAGGCCTCCTCCGTGGGATCGTCGTGGAGCCTCGCCCTCTTTTCCTCGGCGATCCAGGAGGCGGCCTCTATCCATGCCTCCCGTTGCGAGAAGAGAACCCGAGATTCCGAGAAGAAGGCGTCGGTGTCCCGAGAGTCCACGGCTCCATCTTAGCGCGAGACGCGTCCCCCGGCCCGGTGAGGCAGGGACGCGCGGGGCCGGAGCCTCCTGGCGGGAGTTATTTGCCCCTAGACCAGCGCCAGTTCGACCCGCGGCTCCTGACCCAGCAGGGCGCGGAACCGTAGCTCCGGTGGCTGGGTATTTTGGGACCCACGCGTCTGCCTGAACGCCGCCCCAGTCTAGGAGCATCCCGGCGCGCACGACCTCCGTGTCCGAGCCCTCCTCGCGGGCGGCGCGCAGGAAGGTGTTGAAGGTGAGGGTCCCCTTGGGGTCGCCCGAGAGAAAGACGGTCTCGACCGGAAAGGCGTCGAAGACGTCGAGAAAGCCGCCGATGTGGTCGGCGTCGGGGTTGCTGACGATGACGCCGTCGAGGTCGCGCACGCCCCGGTCGCGCAAGAAATCCATGTTCTCGCTGCCGGGCGGGGCGCTGGTGGACCGCCTGGACCGCCGCCGCGTGATGTGGGTCTCCGACGCCGTCCGCTGCGCCACCGTCGGGTTGCTCGGCCTCGCCGTGCTACTGGACCTCGCGAGCCTCCCGGTCCTGTACGCGGCTTTCTTCGTGCTAGGTGCGGCGACCGTGCCGTTCTCCGCAGCCTCCACCTCGATCCTTCCCTCCCTGGTGACCAGGGAAGACTTGGCGGGGGCGAACGGGCGCCTTTTCGGAGCGCAAGTGGTCGCGGGCGAGATGGTCGGCCCACCCTTGGGCGGCTTACTGTTCGCCTTCTCCGCCTCGTTGCCCTTCTTGCTGGATGCGGGCTCCTTCGCTGCGGCGTCGGCCATGGTCCTGGCGATGAGAGGCTCCTTCCGCGTCCCGCAGCCCGGAGGGTCCCTACCCACCACCCTATGGGCCGAGATCGACGAAGGCTTCGCCTGGCTGTGGGGGCACGGGCTCCTGCGCACCCTCGCGCTGGCGCTCGGGGTGATGAACCTCACGTCCTCTGCAACCACCGCGATCCTGGTGCTCTTCGCCGGGGAGAGGTTGGGCCTGGGGCCAGTGGGCTACGGCGTGCTGCTCTCTTCCTTGGCCGCCGGGGGCGTCCTCGGCGCGCTCTCCGCGGGACGCGTCGCCGGGTGGCTCGGTGCGGGCACGACTATGAGGGCGGGGCTCTTGACCGAAGCCTCCACCTCCGCCATCATCGCGCTCTGGCAGGACGCCTACGTCGTTGGGATGATGCTCGCCCTCTTCGGCTTCCACGCCCTCGTATGGAACGTGGTGACCATCTCGCTCAGGCAAGAGCTGGTCCCGGACGGCCTCCTGGGGCGCGTAAACAGTTCGTATCGGCTGCTAGGCATGGGCGGGGCGGCCGCGGGCGCGCTCCTGGGCGGGCTGCTCGCGAAGGGCTTCGGGCTCGCAGCACCCTTCTGGTTCGCCGCCGCATCCGTGGCCGTCATGACGCTCGTAGCCTGGAGGACCATCGGCAATGGCGCCGTGACGGCCGCCCGCCAGAACGCAAGCACCTCGGCCTGATCCCGGCTACTCGCGGCCTTCCGGGGTCAACCTGTCGATCCACTCGTCGGCCTCCGCGCGGGTAAGGTCGGCGAGCGGTTTGCCCACCCTCCCCTCCAGGCGCTCGACGCCGCCGTCGCCGGCCCACTCGACGGCCAGAGTCCTGAGCAGGTCCACCTGGCTCTTGCGCGCCTTCGCGCCGGCCCTGCTCCCGCCCTTGCGGGCGGCCGGTGCCGCCTCTTCGGCCTGGCCGTTCGGGCTGCCGGCGGACTCGTTCGGCTCCGCGGGAGGCTCCGGCGCTGCGTTGCGCCGCTGGCCCTGGCGTTCATCCTGTCGCTGGTCCTGGCCTTGACCCTGTCGGGCATTCCCGCCCCGGATCGGCGTCGGCCTCGCCCCTGGCCTGGCACTGGCCCCGTCGGGCCCGCGCGACTGCCTGCCGTAACCGGCGCCCGCGGGTGGGGCGTCGTCGCCTTCGGAGAGCTCTTCTAAGGCTGTAGCGCCGACGTTGACCGCATCGCGGAGAGCCCTCGCCTTGGCGCGGGTCTCGGCCATCCGGATGACGTGGGGCGCTATGTTGCGTCCGACGTTCTCGGGAGAGGCGTCGCCTATGCCGGAGAACTTCCGCCCGTCCTCCATCTCGCAGACGGCCTTCACGATCGCGACGTTGCCGTTCTCCGAGTCGGGGACCTGCAAGAGTTCTGTGTCTATGCCGCGCAGGCCCTGGGTATGGGCTTCGTCTAGGAGGCCCTGGAAAAGGACGTACTGTTTGCCTTGCCTGGTAATCATGAACTCGTCTCTCACAGGCCGCGCCTCACTTCGGCCTCGCGGTAGTCCTCTCCTTCCAGGGAGATCCAGTCGCACATCGAGATGATCCTGCTGGCCGTCCTCTCGCCCAGCTGGGCGGCGAGATCCTTGGGCCCCGTGTTGGAGGTGAAGATGGTCGGCAGCTCCTCCCTGTAGCGGTGGTTGACGATCACGAAGATGCGCTCCCTGACCCAGTCGTTGGCCCGCTCGGCACCCAAGTCGTCGAGGAGGAGCAGGTCGGCGTTCTTGACGGAGTCCATCCACTCGTCGATGTCCCGCCCGGGGTTGTTGTACGTCCCGCGCATGTTGTCCAATAGCTCCGGCACCGTGACGAAGAGCGAGGGCACGCGCTTGCGCGTCATGATCTCGTTCATCACCGCAACCGCAAGATGCGTCTTTCCCGTTCCGACATCGCCGACGAAGTACAGGCCGTGGCCGGCGCTCCGGTTCTCTTCCCAGTCCTTTAGGTACTCCTGGACCTTCTCCATGGCCCGGGCTGCGGCGGGGCTGACGTAGGGCTTGAAGGAGGTGAGGGTGTAGCCCTTCATGCGCTTGCTGAGGCCGCTCCTCTCCTTGAGGGCGCCGACGCGGGCGTTGCGGCGCATGAGCTCCCACTCGCGCGTGTCGTTCTTCTTCTCGCACTCCGGGGTGCAGGGATGATAGTACCACTCGCCGCCCCTGCCGTACTTCTTCTGGAGGGCGGGGGGGAACTCGACCCACTCGGCGGTAAGCTCCCGTCCGCAGTGGGGGCAGATCTGGTCGTCAAGCCTCAGTACTTCGGCTGGCTTAACCCTCTTCCCCGAAGAGCCACTCGTAGCCTTCCCGGCGCCTGGCAGCAGATTGTCTATCCTCTCCACCCCTCACCCCCCCTCCGCCTTCACGGATCTTCAACGCCCCGCCCTTTACAGCCCCGCTCTCCTGGACGAGCCTGAGCTTGCGGTCCTGCTCGAAGCGCTCGACGTCCTCGACGGTCTTCACGCCCCGCTCGACCCACCGCTCCAGGATGCTCCTGACGTAGCCGACGCGCCTCGCGTCGCGCTCGCTGGCGATCCTAAGCGCCTCCCGCACCACGTCGGGCGTGAGCCCGTCCCGCCCGCAGTACCCGTTCAAAAACTCCAGGATGTGCGGCGCCGGCAACGTCCCCATGAACCGGAAGTAGTCGTCGGCCGAGACCCCCTCGGGCTCCGCCCGGATCACCTGCACGTCGCGGACAGGCGCCGCAACCTTCTCCCGGACGGCCTCACGCGGACTCTCCGCCCGATCCGGCCTCGAACTCGAAGCCCCGGCGGGCGGGTGCTCGGCGACCTCGAGCCAACCCTCCCGCTCCACGATGAACCCGGCCCCGACCAGGGCTTCGAAGGCTTCTTCCACACCCTCGGGGGTCGAGCGGAGCAACTCGGCCAACTCCTCTACCTCGACGTCGTCGTGCCCGACGTCCGGCAGGATGCGGAGCAGCTCGTAGAGGGCTACGGCCTCGGCGCCTATGTGGGGCATCCAGCGCACGTAGAGGCGGGCGCGGCCTCCCCGCGCCCGCCTCTCACCCGGCGGTGTGAGCCTGAGCCTCTCCATCCTGCCCGCCAGTATAAGAGCTTCGCCGCACGCTGACTACGGTGGGCTCCTCCCTTTGGTCGTCGCGCCCTGACGGGCTCCGCTTTCAACACGCTCCAGCCTATAGCCTCCACTTTCAGCTATGGGACACCCTGCCCTAAGGCGTAGACGGAACGTCTTTTTGCAGCCGTCCGTTGAACGGGTGTGGCAACGCCCACGAACGACTTCCTGAAAACGGAAACCGGAGGCCGGAGCGTGCTGAAAGCTTCCGGAGGAGGCTTGCTTACTCGGCGGCCGGCTCGTTGTCCGGGAGGTTTCTGTCCGAGGCATCGATGCCGGGTATGAGGCCCTGGCTGGCGGCGAGACCGAAGAAGAGGGCGGCGACGCAGAGTAGCACGGTGACCGTGCCGAGCCTGCGGGAGCCGAGAAAGTAGCCCACGATGCCCAGCATCGCGCCGACGGCTCCGGGCGTAACGCTCGCGCCGGCCCCGAAAAAGGCGCCGACGAGGCCGCCGACGCCGAAGAGGAGGCCCAGGAGGCAGCAGATCCTGCCGACCAGAAGCCTCACCAACTGCTCGCGGCTGTCGCTCCCCTCCTGGTCCGGTTTCCCTACGTCTTTGCTCGGCTTTCTGCTGTCCTCGTCGTCGGTCAGCCTCCGGCCGTCCCTGTCGTCCGTCAAGATCGCTCCCGTCGAGTGTGCGGTCTACACGTAAGAGCGTACCCGGCCAGGGTACTAGTATAATCCCCGTCTTGTGAGGTTCGAGCGCGCACTGCCGGGCACCAACGAGGTCTTCGGACCGGACGGCTTGCCGCGCCCGGTCTACGAGGGTGTCTTCGAGGAGCTCGGGAACACAGGTCCCGCGCGGTGGGAGGAGAAGAAGCGGCTGGCCCACGAGACCCTGCTCGAGGAGCAGCACGCCTTCGGGGTGACGAGCGGGGACAAGACGCACCCGACGGATTGGATCCCACGCATCGTCCCCGCCTCGGACTGGAACCGCCTGCGTAACGGCCTCGAACAGCGCCTGCGGGCCATAAACGAGTTTCTCCGCCGCCTGGAGGCGGGCAAGGACGAGATCGTTCCGGAGGAGATCCTGCAGAGCAGCATCCTCTACGACACTGAAACCCCCAACCGCTTCGGGCCCGTGCCGGTGCGCCAGATCGCCTTCGACGTCGTCGCCGTCGAGAGCAGGAGGGAGGGCCGGACCGGCGGCTGGGAGTATCTCGTCATCGAGGAGAACGCCAAGATGCCCGTGGGTCTCGCCGCCATGACCCGCCGCCGGAGGATGGAGAAGGAGATCTTCTTCCCCAAGACCCACAAAAACCTCCCCGTCTACCCCCTCGACGGCTGGCTCGGGCGCCTGGGGGAATCTTTGAGGGCGGCCTCCCCGAAAGGTCCCGAGGCGACCCTGGCGGTAGTCTCCAGCGGCCCCGCCGACCAGTTCTACCTGGACCACCACATCTACGCCCACGAGATGAACGCCATCCTGGCCGAGACAAAGGAGTTGGAGATCCGCGATGGTTTCCTCCTCCACCGGCCGAGCGGACGCCGCATAGACGTGATCTACGAGCGCGTGGACGAGGATACGCTCTATGCCGAGGTGCCGGGGCTCCTCGGGTGCCACATCGAGGGCAACGTCCACGTCCTGTTCGCCCCGAACTCCGAGGTCATAGACGACAAGGGCGTCGGCGTCTTCGTCCCCGAGATGGTGCGGCGTTATCTTGGGGAGGAGCCCCTGATAGAGAACGCCCGCACCTGGTCGCTCGCGGTCGAGGAGGATCGAGCTTACGTCATGGACCACTTCGCCGAGCTCGTCGTAAAGAGCCGGGGCGGCTACGGTGGCAAGGAGGTCATGATAGGTCCCGAGGAGACCAGAGAGGGCGTCGAGAAGTTCCGCCGGATGGTGGAGAAAAACCCGATCGAGTACATAGCCCAGGAGACCATAGACTTCTCAACCCACGTCCTCTGCGAGACGGGCGTAGCCGGTGAGGATTTCCTGTTGCGCGACTCCTACGCGGACTACAGGGTGCTCGTGCTGGCACCCGACGCGGAGGATTCCGGCGTGGTCGAGGCGGTGCCGGGCTCCTTGAGCCGGGTGGCCGCGCCGGGCAAGCACGTCGTCAACATCTCGAGCGGCGGCAAGATGAAGGATACCTGGGTGCTCGAGCGGTGAACTACGGGGATCTTATAAAGGACGCGTTCAGGATCTCCTGGCGCAACAAGTTCCTCTGGTTCTTCGCGTTCTTTCTGAGCGGGGCCGCGAACTCTATCGTCGTACCTTCGACCTTCGGAGATCTGACCCCCGGGGCCGAGGACGTGGCCGCCGGGCGGCCGCCGGCATGGGTCACGAACCTCGGCGAGTTTGGGGAGAACAACGCCGCGCCGCTGATCGCGGGCGTGCTGCTGGCCGTACTCGTCCTGTTGCTGGTCATCGCCTTCTTTTTCGTGCTCTCCCGCGCGGCGATCAACGAGAGCATCGCCGCCATTGACCGCGGCGAGCAGCGGCGCTTCGGCCTCGCCTGGCGGGCCGGTCTCGCCCGGTTCTGGCGCGTCCTCGGACTGTTAGTCTTCCTCCTCGTAGTCTCGCTTGTGGTCACGCTGGTCGTCTGCGCGCTCGCCGCCCTCCTCGGGGTCGGCGTCTTCTTTGTCACCGAGTCGGTGGCGCTGCGGGTGCTCGCCGTCTCGCTGGTAGTCCTCCTTTTTCTGCCGCTCGTGGTCGCCCTCTCGGCCTTTTTCCTGCTGCTCAACCAGTACGCCCTACGGGAGGCGGTGGTCGCCGACAGGGGCGTCTTCGCCTCCATCGAGGAGGCGTTCCGGTTACTGCGCCAGAACGTCGGGAGGAGCCTGGTGCTGCTCCTGATCCAGGTAGCCATCGCGGTGACTTTCGGGCTGATCATGCTCTTCGCCACCCTCGCCGCCGGCCTGCTGGCCTCCGGCGTGGTGACGGCGCTGACCACGGCCGAACTCGGCGCGGTCGCCCTCGTCGTTGGCATCGTTCTGGCGCTGCTCCTAAGCGTCCCCTTCGTCCTCGTGACGTGCCTGGCCGGCGCCTTCCACCAGGCTTACTGGACCCTCGCCTACCTCCGCCTGACCGGGCACCGCGAAGACCCGGGACCGGCGGAGGCGAGCGCTGTAGCGTAGACGACACCCAAAGAAAGGTTCACGTATGCCGAAACTGGACGGCAAGGTAGCTATTGTAACGGGCGCTTCGAGCGGCATCGGCGAGGCCACGGCGGAGGCGCTGGCCGCCGAGGGTGCTGCGGTCGTCGTCGCGGCCCGGCGGGAGGAGCGGCTCGCCGACCTCGCGACGCGGATAGAAGAGAGGGGCGGCCGGGTGTTGGCGGCGACGTGCGACGTGGCCGACGAGGGCCAGGCGCACGGCCTGATCCGTAAAGCCGAAGAGGAGTTCGGCAGCGTCGACATCCTCGTCAACAACGCCGGCGTCATGCTCCTCTCGACCGTCGGCAAGGGCCTCTCGGACGAGTGGCGCCGCATGTTCGACGTAAACGTGCTCGGCCTCCTCTACACCACCGACGCCGCCGTAGAGACGATGAAGCGGCAGGGCGGCGGCCACCTCGTCAACGTCTCCAGCGTCGCCGGCCGCAAGGTCACCCGCAACTCCAGCGGGGTCTACGCGGGAACCAAGCACGCCGTGGGCGCCATCTCGGAAGGCCTGCGCCAGGAGCTCCTCGAGGACAACATCCGGGTGACCATCGTCGAGCCCGGCGCGGTCGCCACAGAGCTCACCGACCACATCACCGACGAGGACGCCAGGGAGAGCGTCAGCGGCCTCGAGAACCTGGAGAGACTCCAGTCCGAGGACATAGCCAACGCCATCGTCTACGCCGTGACGCAGCCCGATCGGGTAAGCGTCAACGAGATCCTCATCCGCCCCACCCAGCAGCCGGTCTAGCCGGCAGAACCTTCCCCGCTAAAGCTCCCCCCAGCCCCACCCGATATTCGTACTGTCAAAGGCGAACAAAGGAGAGGAGCGGGAGAGGTGGAAGAGACGAATACCCGGGGCGGCGACGGGCGCAGGCTGGTGCTCGGCTTCGACGCCGGGTGTGCCACGTGTAGCGGGTTGGCGACAAGTATCGAAGAGGCGGTCGGCGATGGTCTGGAGATCCGCAGCCTCAACGATCCCGTGATGGAGCGCTGGCGAGATCAGGCCTTAGGCGAGAATGCGCCGTGGGCTCCGACCTTGATCGAGGCCAGGGACGGGCAAGTCAGGGCGTGGACGGGTGTGCGTATCGGCGTCGCGCTCGGTAGGAGGCTGGGTCTGCCCAAGACCTGGAGGGTCTTGCAAGTACTGGGAGAGGTCCGCTCGACAGCGCCAGCGGCAATCTCCCCCTGGGCAACAGATGTCCTGAGCCGGGGTCAGTTCGTCAAGAGGGTAGCAGGCGCGGCGGTTGCCATGTCCATCCTATCAGCGACAGGCGCCGCGCCCCGGTCTGCTTCCGCCAAGGATGGATGGACTCACCCTCTAGAGCGAGTGAAATACAAGTCTCAAAAGGAGCTGCATGGCGCCGCCAAACAGAGGGCTCTCCAGGTGGCAGCCGACAGTCAAGACGCGCGCAACATTTGGGACGGTCAGATGCCTCCTGTCGACGAGGCAAAAGCTATCAAACACGATCTCGACGGCGGCAACACCCTGACAGCGGTCTCTTGGTCTGCAGACGACAAAACGGTGGTGCACTACGCGGCCGAAAAACCGATCGGCAACTATCATACCCATGCAATGCTCCTGGCGGTCGTGCCCGGCAAAGAGATCCGAACGGTCGCCGAAAGCATAAACGGTAAGGATAGGATGCTTCTAACCGCCGAAGGCCGGATCGTAGAGACGATGAGGTGCGGGTGCCCAATCAGGAGCTATCGCTGCGTGCTCAACGTAGTCGCCACCATATGTGTGGCGTGCGTAGCAACCTGCGCATCCTGTAGAAAGAAACCGTCGAGGTCGACGTGCGCAGCCTGCATCTCATGTGCTTTCTTGGGTTGTCCTGGGGCTATACGGCGCTGCTGCATCAGGTGAAAATAAGAATCGACGAGCCTTCGTCGGAGGGTTCGGGAAGTAAGTTACGCTCCCGAGCCCTCCGACGAGGACGCCTGTCGGTATCGGGGCATCAATGCTGCGGTATGTTCCCGGCATGCCGGTACTACTTCTGCCTGTTGTCTAGAATGAAACCTGGGAGGTTGAGGTGTCTGTCACCGCGTGGATGTGGTTAGCGGGCGCGGCGTGGCTGTTGGGCGCGCTAATGCTGACGGTTTCAGGAGATCCAACACTCGGCGCGGCCAGCCTGGCGTTTGCCGCGTTTGCCGCGCTGACCGCGAGTAGGATCACGGAGAAGGTGAGTCTGTTGGGTTGGCTGGCGTACGGTCTACTGGCCGTTGGAACCTTGCTCTTTGCTTCCACTTTGTTCTGACCGAAAGTCGTTTCAGGCAGGGATCATTCGAGAACCACAGTCGAGATTCGGCGTCATCCGAATCGGTCTTACGGTCCTTCAGGGCAAGCTGGAGGGCTGTTCTGAAGCCAAGGTACATCCCCGATACGATGATCGACTCACGGCTGCAGCTCCCTTGAGTTCTCTGCGGGTTGCGCATGCATCTCCGTATCGCCCCAGATGCTGCTACGACCGTGCAGGAAGAGCGCGGCTGAAGACGGGGTTCCCGCACCCTAGTATCTGGCAGGTACCCGTACGCGCTTCCCACCGCCGGTGCGGCCTTGCTCGGCTTCGAGCAGCCGGTTCATGGATTCGACGGCTACTTCCAGCTCGGCGCGGCGGGGCTCTGTGGTGGTGAGGTACTTCTGGAAGAGGTTGCCGACGGCTATGGAGGGGCGGGTCCCGCCGAAGATGAACCAGGCCTCGGAGATGAGAATGAACTGGAGAAAGGCGTAAGCCCACCAGCCTACGAGCGGGTCGAGGAGGGCGGCCAGGACTATGTAGGCGAGGATGTTGGTGCCGCAGCGGGGGTGGATGCGGCTGCTGGACTTCGCCCCTTGCATGGTCACCTCACCGTACCTCTCGTAGGCGGCGACGGCCTTGTGCTCGGCGCCGTGGTAGCGGCCGACCGGGGAGAGCTTCATGCCGGCGAAGAAGAGGATCATGATGGGCAGGATGGGGAACTCGGCGAAGAACGAGAAGAGGCCGCCAAGCGGGCCGCCGCCCCCGCCGCCGAACTCCATCAGGCGCACGAAGAGCCAGAGCACGACCATCGTGGCGGCGAAAAAGACGAGGGTCCAGAAGGAGCCTACTACCTGGATCAGAAGCCTCGCCCAGAAAAAGATCGAGCGGAGGATCGGCAGCCGGGAGATGCGCAGCGCCAGCGGGTTCTCTATCCTCGGGATGCTCGAGGGATCGACCTTGACGTGGATCTCGCCGTCTTTCCTGTAAGCGACGCTCATATAGTTCGGGCCGAAGAGGTCGAGCCCGTCCCACCGGGCCATCCCCCCGAACTGCAGGCGCTCTTCTTTCACGGTCTCTCCGGCCACACGACTCCTTCTTACCTACGCGGAATTCGAGGCACAGAGGTTAACACGCCCAGGGCCGAACCCTACGCGTCCCGGCGCACGAGACGGAGGAGCCCCGCCTCGTTCCTGAGCTCCCGGTCCCCGAGAAAGCGGGTGGTGACGCCGCCCCGGCGGAACTCCTCGTCTTCGAGGATGGCGAGGTGGAGGGGTATGGTCGTCTCGGGTCCCGAGACGGCGAACTCGTCCAGGGCCCGCAGGCCGCGCCGGACGGCCGCATCGCGGCTGCGGGCGTGCACGATCAGCTTCGCCAACAGCGAGTCGTAGTTGGGCGGCACCCGGTAGCCGGCGTAGAGGTGGGAGTCGACCCGCACGCCGGGCCCGCCGGGCGGGTTGTAGAACTCCACGGGACCGGCCTGGGGCAGGAAGTTGCGGCGGGGGTCTTCGGCGTTGATCCTGAACTCCATCGCGTGCCCGTCCGCGACGAGCGCCGAGTCCGGGACGTCAAGGCTCTCGCCGGAGGCCACCTTGAGCTGCTCCCCGACCAAGTCGACCCCGCTTACCATCTCCGTGACCGGATGCTCGACCTGCAGCCTGGTGTTCATCTCGATAAAGAAGAACTCGCCCTCGTGGACGACGAACTCGACCGTCCCGGCCCCCTCGTAGCCTATGGAGCCGACGAGGTCGGAGGCCGCGGCAAGGAGGCCGCTGCGGACCCCTTCCGGAAGGTCGGGTGCCGGGGACTCCTCTATGAGCTTCTGGTAGCGGCGCTGGACGGAGCAGTCCCTCTCCGGAAAGACGACCGTGGCACCCGTGGAGTCCGAGAGGACCTGCACCTCGACGTGCCTGAGGCGCTCCAGGAAGCGCTCCACGTAGACCGCCCCGTCGCCGAAGCTGGCACCAGCCTCCCGGCTCGCGGAGAGAAAGGCGTTCTCGACCCCAGCCTCGCTCTCGACGACGCGCATCCCCTTGCCCCCGCCGCCGGCGCTCGCCTTGATGACCAGCGGGTAGCCGACCGTAGCACCCACCCGCTTCACCTCCGCGGCGCTCCCGCAGACGCCGTCGGAGCCCGGCGTGATCGGGACGCCCGCGTTACGGGCGGCGTCCCGGGCGGCGGCCTTGTCCCCCATCATCGAGATGATCCTCGATGACGGGCCGACGAGCTTCAGGCCCACGCGCTCCAGGATCTCGGCGAAGCGGGCGTTCTCGGCCAGAAAGCCGTAGCCCGGATGGACGGCGTCGGCGCCGGTCAGCTCGGCGGCCGAGATGATCGCTGGCACGTTCAGGTAGCTCTGGGCCGCGGGCGGCGGTCCTATGCACACCGATTCGTCGGCCAGCTCGTGGTGCAGGGAGTCCCGATCGGCGGTCGAGTAGACGGCCACGCTCCTTATGCCAAGCTCGCGGCAGGCGCGGATGATGCGGAGCGCGATCTCCCCCCGATTGGCGACGAGGACCTTGCCGATCATCTACGCCCCCTCATCCGGGATGCGCGACGCGTGGGGATGGCCGCCTCTCTCCGCCGTCAGCACCGGTTCAAGAGGCTGCGGGCCGCAGGCGGAAGAGGGGTTGGTCGTACTCCACGCCGCCGGAGTTCTCTGCCAGGACTTCGACGACCTCGCCGGGGACGTCGGCGACGATCTCGTTCATCATCTTCATCGCCTCGACGATGCAGAGTACCTGCCCCGCCTGGACAGTATCCCCTACCTCGACGTACGACTCCTCGCCGGGGGCTGGTGCCCGGTAGAACGTGCCGACGAGCGGCGAGCGGATCGCGTGCAGGCCGTTCGTCTCTGGCGTGCCCTCGGCGGGCTCCTGGGCAGTCCCGCTCCCGGCTGCGACCGGCGGAGCGGCGGGCAACGCCTCGGGCATCGCCTTTACCGAGATCTCCGTCTCCCCCCGCCTGACCCGGATCTCCCCTACCCCGCTCTCGCGCAGCAGCTCGACGACCCTCTCCACCTGGTCCAGCGGCAGAGCCTCCTGCCGTCTCTCTTCTTCGTTACGCATAGCCCGGGATTCTACACCCCGCGCCGTGGGAAAACTCAAGGGCGGTTGTACAATCCCCGCAGTCAGATGATGGAGCCCACAACGAGCATCAACGTCCTCGACCCAAGGGTCGCCCAGCAGGTCGCCGCGGGCGAGGTGGTCGATCGCCCGGCCTCCGTCGTCAAGGAGCTCGTGGAGAACTCTCTGGACGCCGGGGCCTCCCGGGTCGAGGTCGAGCTCGGGGAAGGCGGGACCTCCCGAATCATGATCCGGGACGACGGCTCGGGCATGCCCCCGGAAGACGCCAGCCTCTCTATCCTGCGCCACGCCACGAGCAAGATCCACAGGGTCGAGGACATAGAGACCGTCACCACCCTAGGCTTCCGCGGCGAGGCCCTGCCCTCCATCGCGAGCGTCTCCTCTCTCTGCCTGACCACCTCTACGGGCGAGGGCGCAGCGACCAAGGTCCAGGTTGAAGGCGGTGCCCGGGCTGAGGTCTCCCCCGCCTCCCACCCGAAGGGCACGACGGTCCTGGTGGACCGCCTCTTCTATAACGTCCCGGCCCGCAGGGCCTTCCTCAAGGGCCCCCGGGCCGAGAGGGCGGCCATCGTCGAGACCGTCACCCACGTGGCCGTCGCCCACCCGACCGTCGCCTTCCGCCTGACGGAGGCCGGTCGGGACTACCTCTCCCTGCCGGAGGCGGGAGGCCTCTTGGAGCGACTAGCCCAGATCCACGGCGTCGCCAAGGCCCGCGCGCTCCGCGAGGTGGCGTATGAGTCGGGGGCGTTCAAGGTCTCCGGCTACGCGGCCCTCCCGAGCCTCACCGAAGGCGGACGGTCCTGCCAGACGATCTCGGTGAACGGCCGCTTCGTCCGGGCTGAGAACCTGCACCGGGGGCTGGACAACGCCTACAGGGCGACGGTGCCGTCCGGCCGCTACCCGCCGGTCGCCGTAGAGATCA
>CADCUW010000683.1:8477-9057 GCA_902805985.1 uncultured Rubrobacteraceae bacterium | reverse complement strand
GGCCACTGGGCCAGGATCGCGAGCGTCAGGACCTCCGGCTCGGAGAGCAGGGCCGGACGGCCCGGTCGGCGCCCAGCCTGAGGGTGGTTGGCTTGCCACCAGTCGTCTATGAGTACGTACAATGAGACGAGGAAGGAGTCGAGGTCCATGCTGCACCACCTTTGGGCGAAGGTTTGGTGCCAGCATAAGGTCCTGGCTCCTTCCCTATCTTCCGCAATTACCCATCAGTCGTCTTAGGAGCATCACGCGGCCCCTGGCACGCAGCATTAGGTTAGTAGGGGCACCGTCGAAGCTGCTCGACACCGTGCCGTTGGTGTCTACCATTGTCCGGGCCCGGGCCCTCGCTTTGCCCAGGTCCTATGCTCCAATTCACAGGCCAGAGCGCGACCCTCTTCTGACGTAGAAGGCCGGTTAGCGGAATTTCAGTAGGTGGAGTCGTCTCCTTGTCCTTCTACGCACTTCGGCGAATAGGAGAAGGCAGAGGGAAAGTTGCTCGAGCTTGGTGGTCTACCCAAGCCTCGGGGTATTTTTTGCCCTGCCGAAGTGCATATAAGAGGTGCAAGTATCCACGACAAAGGCA
>CADCUW010000683.1:0-8467 GCA_902805985.1 uncultured Rubrobacteraceae bacterium | reverse complement strand
AGGAGTCGAGGTCCATGCTGCACCACCTTTGGGCGAAGGTTTGGTGCCAGCATAAGGTCCTGGCTCCTTCCCTATCTTCCGCAATTACCCATCAGTCGTCTTAGAAGTTCGCTGAGAAGATTGCAACAAACGCATCTTGAGGCTCCGGAGGATACCTATGGGGATGCGCCCTGCTCGTTGGCCCGCCACCGTGACGCTGGGCCTGGTATCGGCCGCGCACGGATGGTAGCGTCACGAGCACGCTCGGCTTCTCGGGGTTCTCGGAGGGGGCGATGAGAACGCGGGCGTCTTGGGGGCGTCCCTTACGGGACGCTCCTTTTTCTGGCCCGAAGTTTGCTAGCGACGCCGTGCCGGTGTCGCTAGCGGGGCGGCTCAACGACGCTCGACACAAAGATCACCCGTTTTTGGTGTGCGCGAATTTATTACACGTATTACAATACCGTCACGGGGCCGGGCTCGCCACTTTTCCCCCCTCCAAGGAACGGCGGCTCGGCCTTCTTCTTGCCCTTATTCACCGGAGTGCCTAGAAGGCATCTCATAAACGGTATAGTGGTCGGGTCCTGCTTTTCTTCGACGGGGGTGAGGAGTGGATCTTACCGACGAGCAGTGGGAGGTCCTTGCGCCCCTGATCCCCGACCCTCCACGCCGGGCGGACGGCAAAGGAAGACCCTGGCGCGACCCGAGGGACGTGCTCAACGGCGTCTTGTGGGTCCTGCGCACCGGCGCCCCCTGGCGCGCCCCCTGGCGCGACCTGCCCGAGCGCTACCCGCCCTACCAGACCTGCCACCGCCGCTTCCAGAGATGGAACGAGGAGGGCGTGCTGGAGGAGATCCTGCGCGCCCTGGCCGAGGACCTCAAGGAGCGGGGCGGCCTCGACCTCTCGGAGGGCTTCATCGACGGCACCTTCGCGGGCGCGAAAAAGGGGGGCGGCAGGTGGGAAAGACCAAGCGGGGCAAGGGCACGAAGCTCGTGGCGCTGGCAGACCGCTCTGGTCTTCCTCTCTCCGTTAGCACGGCGAGCGCTTCGCCGCACGAGGTCACCCTCGTAGAGGAGGCCCTGGCCGCGAGCTTCCTCGATGAGCGGCCCGAGAGGCTGATCGGCGACCGGGCCTACGACTCCGACCCGCTGGACGCGGCCCTCGGAGAACCGGGCATAGAGATGATCGCCCCGCACCGGAGGAACCGCAAGAAGAGGAAGACCCAGGACGGGCGCAAGCTCAGGCGCTACAAGAGGCGCTGGAAGATCGAGCGGCTGTTCGCGTGGCTTTCGAACTTCCGGCGGCTGGTGGTCCGCTACGAGCGGCGGGCCGAGAACTACCTCGGCTTCGCCCGCCTCGGGTGCGTCGTCATCCTGCTCAGGTATTTGTGAGATGGCTTCTAGTCACGGGGTATGTGTCTCGGCGGCGCGAATTCTTATGTTACGCACCCCAGGCGTGGCAGCCACTCTGTACATAAGAACCGCCGGCATGAAGAAGGGCCCGCGCCGATGGTGGAAAAAGCACGAGCCCAGCAATGTGTTGGCGCGGAGGCCAGGCCGCGGGCGCAGGAGCCCGTTGTGGGATCGGCGGCCTCTCGCCGTGCCAGCATCGTACGCCCCTCGCGCCGTCCTTCCTTGCACCCTTCGGGCCATTTTCGGGGCCTGAGGGGTTGGACCGGGGCCACCGACCAAGACCGGGACGAGGCAGCAAAACGGGCCGGCGCCCCCTCCTAGGTCCGCCCGCCCGCATCGCCCGCGCATTGTCTCAAAGGGCGCAAATCCCGTCAATGCATAATCCAGGCCATCATCGTGGCGAGCGACGCCGAGCAAGAAGAAGCCCTGCGTCCCTAGGAGGGGGGTAATCGCGGGCCGCCGAGCCTCGCCAACATTCTACTACCTACTACCCGACTGGACAGGGCGCGACTTCTTATGTACAGAATAGGGCGCCGCTCGTCACGGCGCCCTATTCTGTACATAAGAAACGGCGGCACAAAGGGACCGGAGCGAAGCCAAAAGGAAAGCCGGGCGGCCTAAAAGGAGGGGGTAATCAAGGCGCCCGGCCGAGGGTATTGTAGTACCAGGGTGCCCCGCCCGCATACCCCAATTGGGAGATGTTTTGAGACCTTTTGCCTAGGTCGAATAGACCATTCCGAACGCGAGGGGCCTGTGCTTTGATGTCGGGCACGGAGGGGGATTGGGGGGCTCCCCGTCCTGTGGGGCCCCCCAGTTTTCACCGCACGGGCCGGGTCCCGGAGAGATGCGGAGGGGACCCGACCGAGGACACCCTACGGGTCGGGCGGCCGTCCGCACATCCCCCAAACGAGTGAAACCAGCCGCAGAAAAAGGCCGGGCCCGAAGGAACCCGGCCCGGAATACCGCAACGGTTGCGGGGTTATCCCTTTTCGGCCGGCTTCACGAGTAACGTCCCCTCCTCGTCCACCATCCGGACTCCCATCTCGTGCTCCCGCAGGATCCTGAGCTTCTCTAGCTCGCCGGCGACGTGCTCCAGGGCCTCGAGCAGGCGGTCCCCGCGCGTCTGTGCGTCCATCTCTTCTCCTCTCCGGTGGGGTCTATGCTGGCTTGCTGGCGTTCTTCCTGCTGGGAAGATCGGGGAGGCCTAGCTCCGCGCGGTAGCGCGAGAAGGCCTCTGCCGCCCGCCCGAAGTCCTCCCGGACCAACCCTACGTACTCGGCCTTGGTGTCGGGGTAGGCGCTCTCCGACTGCTCCAGGGCATCGAGGGCGTTGCCGAGGGCATCCGAGCGGCGCAAAAGACCCATCAGGCGCTCCTTCTCGCGCGGGCCGAGTTGGAAGCCCTCCGGCCTCGTGAGCCGGTCCTCGGCCCTCCTCTCCTCCTCGCAAGCGCGCCCCAAGGCGTCGGCCAGGGCCAACTCCAGGGGCTCGAGGAGCAGGCTGGTTGCCATGCCGCACAGGGAGTCGAGGGCGCGGGGGGTCTTGCGCCACGCCGCGAGCTCCTCCTCTGGCATCATGGGCCCCATGCTCTTCCCGTCGCCCCACAAGTCAGACGCGGGGACGTAGTCCTCGGTCCAGGTCTTGCTCTCCGTCATTTCTCTCCTCTGTCGTGTTGGTCTTGAATAATCCAGGCGCTCGGACGGGCATGGTGGCCCGCGTGCGGTTGAGGGCATGACGCGGGCCTAGATGCGTGTTGCGTAGATTGGGAGTAGAAAGAAGGCCATCCGGCCACTACCCGACCAAAGGAGCCCCGGATGGCCCGACTCCAGCATACCCCGCCGCACGCTTCCCTGGAAGAGGCGATCACCGTCCTGTTCTGCCTCGTGGACGACGCCTACCGCCTCCTCAACCCCAAGTGGCGCAGCCACGAACCCCTCAAGAGGCTCTCGGACTCGGAGGTCATCACCCTCGCGCTCTTGCAGCAGTTGCGCGGCATCGAGTCCTGCCGCTCCTTCTTGCGCGACACTCAGAGGTTCTTCCCGCACCTGTTCCCCGGGGTGGTCGGGCTTCATCCTTCTTCCTTGCACCGGAGGATACGCAAGCTCGGATGCTTTCTGGAACCGCTGCGCAGGGACGGGCTGGACGAGTTGGTTGGCGACCCGGAGACGCTGATCGTGGACTCGACGCTGCTCAGCGTGCTGCATCCCAGGCAGGTTGGGCAGTCGGCCGGTTTGGAGGGCGCGGCCTGGGCTAGGTGGGGATCGTTTGCTGTCTACGGGGTCAAGCTGCACCTTTTGTGCGCAACCAACCGTGTGCCCGTCTCCTACGAGCTCACCCCGGCGAGCACCCCCGAGGTGCTCTTGACCGAGGAGCTGCTCGACGGCTCGGGGCTTGGGGACGGTGTGGCTCGCAGGCTGCTCGGGGACCTCGCCTACCGCAGCAGCGGGCTCGGAGAGGAGTTGGCGGACCGGGGGGTGCTCTTGGCGACCGAGCGGGCCGACCAAAGGCCGAGCGTCAGGCAGCACATTGAGATCTGCTTTGCGGCGCTCAAGGGCACGTTCGGGCTGGACCGGACGCTGGCGACCACCCTCGTGGGACTCGCTACCAGGATCGCGGCCAAGATGACCGCCCACGCCTACGGCTGCCGCGTCAACCGTCTCTTGGGACGACCGCAAGGGCGCATCAAGGAACTGTGGGCATGACAAACGCGCAACAGACATCTAGAGACCGAGGCGGCGACGGAGGCGGACGATGCGCTCGTAGAGCTCGAGGCGCTCGTCTTCGGGCAGCAGCTCTCGGCGGTACTTCTCTTCGAGACGCTGCAGGCGGGTTGCGGGGTCTTTGGTGGGGTGCGCGGGTGCGCTAGACTTCGGTACGTCCACAGGTGCCTCCTGTTGGGCCGTGCCTCGGGCGGTGCCAGCCGCGCCGGGGCTTTTACGTTGTGGGGACCAAGATAACAATTTTTGACAAAAACGCAATAGCGTGAGACACTTTTTCTTAAAGTCATAGACCCCGGGAGGTAAGGGATGGAAGAGGTACGAAGACTTAGGCTGGCGAAGGGGTGGAACCAGAACGAACTAGCGTTTCACGCCGACCTCGCACCGTCGGTCATAAGCCTTCTCGAAACGGGGAAGCGAGAACCGAACGCCACGACCCTCCGAAAGCTGGCCGAGGCACTCGAGGTTCGTATCCCTGACCTCTTCGAGGACAGTGGTTCGGGAAAAGCATCCCGCCGCTCGTCGCCTGAACCGTCACTGTTCAACGGCATAGAGGACCAGCGGCGCTCATCCAGGTTCGCGAAAGCTATCTTCGCCACGGTCGATAAGTGTGTAGTGGCCATGACGACCTCCGACACGGACCCCAGGACCGCGGCGGGAATGGTGGATGTCCTTCTGGTCCTCCACGAATCCGTGTTTGCCCCCATGGATGACGACGCTGTTCGTCAAACTCTCACGGACGAAGAGGGCGACGAAATCCTAGCCGTCTCCGAAAGACTTATCGAAGCAGCAACCACAGGGATACAACGCCTAGAGGAGGCCGCCGAAGATGCGGACCAGGAGGAAGATGCCAAGAGAATGAGAGAACGAATCAGGGAGATGACGCGACGTATAAGTGCCTGAGCACAAGAAAGGCCCCCGCGGACAACGGAGGCCAAATCAGTACACCCAACCCCTTCAGAAGGATGTGGACGTGAGTATAAACCACGCCGCGCAAGAGCGCACCGGCAACGTCGCCGGCTACGCCCCCCAATACGACAATACGACAATACGACAATTCCCTAGAAACGGCGCAGCGTCACCGTTCCCCACCGAGGCCCTGCCGAGGCCGGTCGCGAGGCTCGTGGAGGAGTCGTCGGCGGCGATAGGGTGCCGTCCCGACCCCATAGGTCTCGCGGCCCTCGTTACGCTCGGTTCGGCCGTAGGCAACAGTCGCGTGATAAGTCCCAAGAGGGGCTGGACGGAGAGCGCGGCCATCTTCGGCGCGGTCATAGCCGGCCCAGGCCAGAAGAAGACGCCCGCCATCGCGAAGGCCATAGACCCAGCCAGGAAGCTGGAGAACGCTAACCAGAGGGAGTACGACAAAGAACTAGACGAGTACGCCAGGGAGCTCAGGCAGTACAAAGTCGACGAGCGGGAGGCGGTCAAATCCGGACACCCCGCGGGTCCGCCACCGGCGCCGCCGGTGGCGGAGCGCGTCCGCGTCAACGACACGACCATAGAGGCTCTCCTGCCCATCCTCAAAGAAAACCCCAGGGGCCTGCTACTGGAGCGGGACGAACTGGTCGGCTGGGTGAAGGCGATGGACCAGTACAAGTCCGGGGGCAAGGGCGCGGAGCGACAGTTCTGGTTGCAGACGCACAATAACTTCCCCGTGTCCGTGGACCGCAAAGGGGAGCAGGGCACCGTGAGCGTGCTGAAGCCGTTCGTGGGCGTTATCGGCGCGATACAGCCGGACGTGCTGGGCGAGCTTGCGGAGAACCGCGAAGACGGGATGCTAGAACGGTTCCTCTTCGCCTACCCGGAGCCGCGTCAGTCCTTATGGACCGACGACGAGGTAAGCCAGGGCGCGTTGGTTGCCTATGGCGACCTATACGGGCGTCTGCGCAACCTGAGCATGCCGAAGGACGAGCACGGCGACCCGGTAGAGGTTCCAGTGACGTTTGCCCCGGACGCCAGGGAAGCCTATATCGGCCTCTACAACAGCCACCGCAAGGAGATGTCGGCCCCCGGCTTTCCGGGCTGCCTGGAGGCAGCATGGGCCAAGCTCGAGGCCTACACGCTGCGCGTCACGCTCATCCTTGCCTGCTGCAGGTTCGTCGAGGACGGCAGCGCGGAGCGCGTCGAGACCGAAGACGTGCTAAGGGCCGCGAGGCTAATCGACTACTTCAAAGAGACCGCGCGGCGTGTCTTTGGCGAGCTCAGGGGCCACGACCCGAAAAAGAGGCTGCTGGAAGACGTGAGCGCCTTCGTCGCCTCGCGCGGTGGCGTGTGGATAGGGACGGCAACCGAGCTGCACCAGCAGTTCTCGTCACCCCATAAACCAGGGAGAGCAAACGAGCTTAGTCGGTTCATAAAGGAGGCCGCAGAGGACGAGGAAGGCTTCATCTATCAGTCGGAGCACGACAACATCAGGGACCCGGAGACCGGGAAGCCGACGACCCGGCGAGTCCTTACGCTTTATAGGAGATCGTCGTAATGTCGTATTGTCGTATTGCGGGGGTAGCGTAATGCTGGACGAAGGACGCAACGGGCCGGAGCCCGTGGTCAAACTGGACGAATCGGGACGCACCGAAAAGGTGTCGCTGGAGGGCGACGTGGCCGTCTTTAGCGAAGGGGACAGCCTTGAACAGCGGGCCATCATCCTGTTCGGCGACGAGGAGCATGGCCTTCCTATCAACTTGGCCGAGACCTTAGAAGAGTTCTTCGAGTCGCGCCAGGGCAACGCCGGGCCCTTGTACGGTCGCTTGAGAGTCACAATCGAGAGGGCGTAGGTGGACACCTACATCACCGAGCTTCGCCTGAAGGCGGTTCGTGAGCTGCCGTGGCCGATACCCGCGGTCGTCCTCGTCGAGATGCGTGATGAGGACCTCGACCGCCTGGCGGCTGCCTCCAGTGACGACTACTGGCGCGTGCTCAACGGCGTCGTGATGCGTATATTGGAGAGGGGAATGGCGGCGTGAAACCACAAGAGATTCTTGACGAGTTGGACCGGTTGACCATCTCCATTTTACACCGGCCGCAGGGTCGCGGCCTCGGCCAGACGATTTCCGTCGGCGTGGGCCGGGAGCGGGCCTACCCCGAGCTGTTGCGCGCCATAGAGGAGAGGACGGAGGAGCTGCTTAGGGTGGCGAGCTTCGAGCCCAGCCGGCACACGCCCGCCACCTACGTGAGAAGGCCGGGGGGCTCGGCGTGAGCTCGGAGAAGGAGCGCTACATGCGCTGGTTGCGGACGGAGTGGGAGCGGCGTGTCAGCGAGTCCGGGGAGGAACAGCGCGTGGCGTCGCTACTGGAGGCGTTCCGGGACCTCGCGGAGGAATTGGGGAGGCTGGCCGAGCCCCCGGAGTACGAACCGGGGCGGCCGCGGTGGTGGCTGCGGGAGACTCCATGAGGCCCAGCCGTAACGGGGCACCACGGGCCGGGAAGGTGTACTCGATAGACGGTCCGTGGAGCTGGACAGAGGAAGAAGATCTCCTGAAGCTCTACGAGCTGAAGCCGGTCTCCCGGCTCGACGGCGCGTACATGTTCGACGACGCCGATGGGGGCGTGGGAATCGTCGTTAGAGCCGAGGCCATCGAGAAGATAAGGCAACTTCGCATAACCCTGTACGGAACGAGGGAGGCATGATGGGCCAATCGTCCGGGCGCCTGGACAACCGACTGCATAATACGGGTCACCGCCGCCTCCCCCGCCCGCAGACAGGGGGTCTTTTTTAAAACCCTTTTACTACAAACAATAGTTCTTAGTAAGGAGGGAAACCGACCATGAGGAGCGAAACATGAGAGAGATGAAAACCGACTACGCGGGGATGGCCCACAAAGAGATAGCGGAGATGAACGGCAAGCGGGGCCTGGTGGCCGCCGAGTTGGAGGCGTGCGAGGGGGAGGGGGGTAGCTAATGGGTAAATGCACGGCAATCACGCGGGGCGGCGACCGCTGCAGGGGGGTGACTATCGAAGGCTCCGACTACTGCTACGCCCACCACCCCGACCACGAGCAGGACCGGCGCCGGGCTGCCCGCAAGGGCGGCAAGCGTGGCGGGGCCGCCCCACTGGCGAGCTGGCAAGGCTCGGTGCCCGCTTCGAGGAGCTGGCTGATAAGGTCCTTGACGGGGAGGTGGACCGCGCCGCCGGCGCCGTCGCCGGGCAGCTCCTCAACGGTGCCAGGGCGTGCGTCAGGGACGGCCTGACTGCCCGCGAGCAGGAGGAGCTTGTCGAGCGCATGGAGGAACTGGAGACGGCGCTGCAGGCACGGAGGAGCGGATGAGCCTCGAGAGAAGGTCGCGCAAGCTTGAGGGCGCAGACGAGGGCGCCGTGGCCGCCCATCGAGTGGCCGAAGATGCCGGCGCCGCCGGGGCGGGCCGGGA
>CADCUW010000682.1 GCA_902805985.1 uncultured Rubrobacteraceae bacterium | reverse complement strand
CACCGGGCGGGCGCTGGTACGCGAAGCCGAATTGGCTCATCGCGGCGCCGTAGAGGTCTATCGGGGAGCGGCCCTCGAGGTCTTCGCGCGGGCTCCAGGCGTAGTACTGCCGCGCGAACTCCTCGGCTGGCGTCGCCCGGTCCTCGGGCATCTGCTCCCTTACCCTGTCCGCTACCCTGTCGAGAAGTTCGTCCTTGGCAAGCATCGCTACGCTCCCCGTCGCGTTACCTTTTCACCACGACCATTCTAGCCCAGGCCCCGTCCAGCGGCCCTGCTAGAGGGCTACGCTCACTATACGCGGAGGAAAGGGGAATTGAGTTAAGGGAGCGTTTGCGCGGTTCAGAACCTCTAGTGAGCCATGGGCAGAACTACCAGGTTACGTCCTGGCAGAAGGTTGACGTGGCGCGGGTGCTCCTCGGAGCAATCCCTCAGTGCTCAAGTCCTCGTCCACATCCGGCCAGTGAATACCGTAGCCGCCGCCAGCAATCGTCCAGTTCCGCTGCTGCTCATCGGTGGCTTCCAACAGTCGTGGGTACCACGCGATCGGGATGCTGATCGTGGGCCCGTCCATCAGGTCCACGCTCAACACGTCGCTGGTAAGCGCGACATTCTTTACGCATTCGTCAGCCGCCGGTAAAGAACTCATGCCAGGCTCCCAACAACTCCAATTGGTCTTTGGATCTTGAAGTAAAAGATCCAGACGTCCGGCGCGTACCTGAATTCGCTCTGCGTCCCTTACTACGAGGACGCCAATGCCAAGCAAGGAAGGATCTTCGGCTATCTTCTCTTGTACCCATCTCTTGTTGTAGTCCGGATGGTTCTTGAGAGAAATGAGCTCCGGTTTCACTTAGTTGAGCCTAACCATCGCGTACCTCCACGTAACGCTACTCACCATTCCAGTACAGGTGTATTCTGTTTAACTCGATGCCGAAAGCTTCTGACTGTGCCGGAGGTAGACGCGTATGCACTTCGATTTGAGTGTCCACCAAAAGGAGATCAGGGACCGTGTCGCCGAGTTCGCCGACGGGGAGGTGGCGCCCAACGCCGCGGCACTGGACCGGGAGGACCGGGTCCCGTTCGAGACGCTGGAGAAACTCTCGGAGATGGGCTTCATGGGCCTCTGCGTGCCGGAGGAGTACGACGGGGCCGGTTCAGACTTCCTCTCCTACTGCCTCCTGATCGAAGAGCTCAGCCGGGCCGACGCCGGGGTAGGCGTGACGCTCGCGGTCCACACGAGCGCCGGAACCCTACCCATCCTGATGTTCGGCACGGAGGAGCAGAAGGCGAAGTGGCTGCCGCCGCTCGCCCGGGGCGAAAGGGTCGGCTCCTTCGCCCTTACCGAACCCACGACGGGCTCGGACGCCGCCGCCATAGAGACGTCCGCCGAGAAGGTCGAAGGCGGGTACAGCATCAGCGGCCACAAGCAGTGGGTCACGAACGGACGCATCGCCGGGACCACGATCCTCTTCGCCCGCGCCCCCGAGGGCGTTACGGCCTTCATAGTCCCAATGGAGGCCGAAGGCGTCTCTTTCGGCAAGCACGCAGAGAAGATGGGCGTCATCTCCGCTACCACCGACGATGTGCTGCTGGAAGACGTCTTCGTCCCCGGAGGGGACCGGCTCGGGGAAGAGGGGAAGGGGCTCGGGGTCGCGCTCGGAACGCTCGACCCCGGCAGGATCGGGATAGCCGCCCAGGCAGTCGGCATCGCGGAGGCCGCCTTCCGGTACGCCTCAGGCTACGCCGCGAGGCGCACCACCTTCGGCAAGGCCATCGCCGAGCACCAGGCCATCGCGTTCAAGCTCGCTGACATGCAGACGAAGATCCGGGCCGCGAGGCTGCTGGTCCACGAGGCCGCGTGGATGAAGGACCAGGGGATGCGTGTAACCGAGGCGGGGGCCCGCGCCAAGCTCTACGCTTCGCAGGTCGCGAACGAGGTGACGAACGAGGCGGTCCAGATACTTGGCGGGTACGGGTACATGAAGGACGAGAGCCCGGTAGAGCGGTACTACCGGGACGCGCGCGTCACCGAGATCTACGAGGGGACCAGCGAGATCCAACGCCTCGTCATCTCCCGCGCCATCCTGCGCGAGCAGGGCGAGGCTTTGGAGGAACCGGCCGGCGTCGAGGACTCGCGCCCGGTCGTCGGGTAGCCCAGGGTCCCGGCCTCCTTCAGCGCCCGCGCCGGCCTGCGAGGAGCGGACGGGTTACGTGCGGTGGTCGATCATGCCGCCCATCACCCTGCCCATGATCCGAACGCGGGCCCACCGCGGCAGGGGCGCGAGCGAGTAGGCGAGCACCTTGGATAACGTGCCCGGCAGCGCCATGGACCTGCGGCCCAGGGCATAGAGGGTCTCTCGGGCCACCTCCGCTGACCCGAGCGCCGCGCCCATCTGCATCCCGGCGCGGGCCGCGAAGCCGCTGTTCGTCGGGCCTGGGGCCGAGGCCAGGACGTCCACCCCGAGGGGTGCCAGCTCCGCGTGCAGCGCCTCGGCGAGCGTCTGGACGTAGGCCTTGGTGGCCGCGTAGTGGGCGGCGTTCGGCGTGCCCTGCAAGCCCACGATCGAGCCCATCAAGACGATCCCGCCGCGCCCGCGCGCCGCGAACCGCCGCCCGAAGTGCAGGCTCATCCGGAGTGGCGCGCGGCAGTTGACGTCGAGCATCTCCGTCTCCCGTTCGAGCGACGAGTCGAGGAACGGGCCCGAGGTGCCGAAGCCCGCGGCGGCGATGAGCAGGCCGACGTCGAGGTCGCGGATGGCCCACTCCACCTCCTCCGCGCCCGTCCCGGGCGCCAGGTCGGCCGGGAGGGCCCGGGCCTCGATCCCGTGCCGGGAGGCGAGGTCTGCCGCCATCTTCTCCAGCGCTCCTCGACTCTGCGCCACGAGGACGAGGTTCAGCCCCGCCTCGGCCAGCACGAGGGCCGTCTCGCGGCCTATGCCCGAGGAGGCCCCGGTTACGACCGCCCACGGCCCGTACCTGGTGCGCAACCTCTCCAGCCGCCGGCTTCGGCGGGACGATTCACTACCGCCCGCAGGTGCGGCGGCGGGCTCTTCTTTGAGGGACAAAACGCTCTCCTTTCTGGGCTCGGTCTCTAGGCCCCGGGGAAGCAGCGGCCGAACGCCGACAGCAGCCTGAGCGGACCCCTGACGCGGACTCGGCGCGTCAGGAGCGCCACGACGATGTTCTTCTCCCGGGCGAGGAAGCTCACCCAGGTCTGGCTGTCCGCCCTCACCGCGAGGTCGGGCTCGTTCACGTGTCCGTCCCGGACCACTATCTTCTGGTCCCGGATCTCGACGGTTGCCTCGATCTCCTCCAGTCCTGTAAACGTGAAGTGGTAGGTGGCGTCCAGCCCGTCTGCCTGACCGGGTTGGAAGAGGTGGACCATGTTTTCGAGGAAGCTCCTGACGGTCGGCACCCGCAGGCCGTTGTTCACGCGCTTGAGCTTCTTGTGCGGGAAGCGCCTGGCAGCGTAGTCTTCCGCGTCCGTGCCGGGGACCACGTAGAGGGTCTCCGTCTTGTCTTGCAGGGGCTTCACTATCGTGGTCAGGTGCTCCTTGCGGTCTTCGAGGAACGGCCCGATCACGTCCTCCCCCGCCGGGCAGACGGCCACGCAGTTGGCGGCCTTGTAGTTCGGGCCGCCCGAGAGGCTCTGCCACATCGAGACGGTCTCGGGGTCGCTTACCCTGGATCGGTAGTCGGCGGCGCTCTTGCTCTCGACCACGGTCTCGACCCAGTCGCCGAAGCCGCCCATGAACTCGCGGTAGTTGTGCGTAAAGCACGAGTTGAAGTTGAAATCCCCGTCCGGCGAGATCGCCCCCACCGGGCAGGCGGCGACGCAGAGCTTGCACTCGAAGCAGGGGTTGAAGTCCACGGGCCGCCCCTCGCCGCCCACGGTCCTGTCGACGACGACGGCGCCGAGGAGGACAAAGGAGCCGAACCTGGGGTGGATGACGTTGCGGTGGATCCCCATCTGGCCGAGGCCGGCCGCGACGGCTAGAGGTTTGAGCGCGATGGTCCAGGGCTTGGGCCACCGGTCCTGCTCCATCGGGAAGGCCACGGGCTCGTTGAGGGCGCGCACGCCCGCGTCTTCGAGGCGCCGGGCTATCTCGTGGCTGGTCGCGGTCACGCCGCCGCCGACCTCGTGGAACTCCGTGTTGGCGAGCGAGCGCAAGGGGGAACGGACCGGCTCGCGGTTCATCCTGCGGACGAAGACGATCAGGCTCCGCGCGTGCGGGAAGGCGTACAGAATGTCCTCCCGCTGGTCGTCGAGTTCTGGACGCTCCAGCGAGACGAAGCCCACATCGTCGGCGCCGCATTCGAGGCAGACCTCCCTCAACCACGCCTCGTCGAGCACCTCCGGCGGCCTCTGCGCGCCGCCCCGGGCCTGCGCCTCGCGCACGCGCCTGAGGGTCGGGTGGTCCTCCTGCCTCCCCGCCCTACCGGCTCCCCGCGACGGCCGGCTCACGACCCTGCCCCGCGAACCTTGTACGTACCGTTCATCACCGAACCTCCGTTCTCCTGTAGTCTTCCGCCTCGTGCGCCGCCTCCGGACGGGCGTCCCCGCCGCGAGGCCCGACCCTCCGGCGTTCGGACGCCAGGCTCGCCAGGACGGCGAGAACGCAGATCGCGGCCCCGATGTAGAAGGCGTCGTGCATCGCCAGCACGAAAGCGTCCCGACGGACGATCTCCTCTGGCAGCGTCCCCGAGAGCTCCCCGACGTGGACCGGCAGCCTCGCCGCGACGACGGCGCCGGCGAGCGCCACCCCGAGGGCCTGCCCGGAGTTCCTCACCTGCGCGAGCATCCCCGAGGCCATGCCCAACCTCTCGGGCGGCACCGCGCCGAGCACGAGGCCCTGGTTCGCCCCGATAAACAGCCCGAGCCCAGCCCCGGCCACGGCCAGCCGCCAGACGAGCGCGGGGGCGCTCGTGGCGGCGTCTATACCGGCGAGCAGCAGCAGGCCAGACCCGATGAGGGCCGCGCCAGCGGCCGTGGGGACCCTGGCCCCGACCCTGTCGGACAGCACGCCCCCGAACGGGGAGGCGACGAGCGTGGCTAGGGGAAGCGGCGTCAGGAAGAGCCCGGTCTGGATCACCGAGAGGCCGCGCACGTCGGCCAGGTAGAAGGGGACGAGGAACGTAGCCGTGAAGAGCGTCGCGAAGGCGACGAGCGTGCTCGCGTTGCCGGCCCACACGGCCCGGATGCGGAGCAGCCCCAGGTCGAGCGTCGGATGGGGGACGCGCCCCTCTGCAACGACGAATGCCGTCCCCAAGACCGCGAAGGACGCGAGAAGCGCGAGGTTGACCCCGCCCGTCCATCCCCAGCGCCCGCCGCCGAGCACGGCCAAGAGCAGCGCCAACGTCGCCCCGAAGAGCAGCAACACCCCGAGCGGGTCGAACCCGCCGCCCGCGGACGGCCTCTCCGCCGGCAACACCCGGAGGGACCACGCGACCCCGAGCAGGCACGCCGGCACGCTCGCGAAAAAGATCCAGGACCAGGAGAACGCCCCCGTCAACAGTGCCCCAAGCGTCGGCCCGACGGCGATGCCGAGGGCGACGCTGATGGCGAAAAGGCCCTGGGCCTTCCCCCGCTCCTCCGCCGGAAACGCGCGTGAGATCAGGGCCGGCCCGATGGCCTGGACCATCCCCGACCCCACCCCCTGCAAAGCCCTGAAGCCCGCCAGAGCCCACACGTTCCCCGCCAACCCGCACAGCAGGCTCGCCACGCCGAAGATGGCGAGCCCCCACACGTAGACCTTCTTGTACCCGACGACGTCCCCCAACCGCCCGAAGGCCAGAAGCAGCGTCCCGAGCGCGAGCAGGTACCCGAGCACGACGAGCTGCGCCTCGTCTATCCCTACCGAAAAGTCCTCCGCGATGCTCGGCAGCGCGACGTTGACGATGGTTATGTTCAAGGTCGAGAGAAAAGCCCCCAGGCTCGCCACGCCCAGAACCCCCCAACCGGAGCCCCGAAACCTGGAACCGTCCCGAACCGCCGTCACCCCGACCCCACCACGCCGTCCGACCCCACCGAACCCGACCTCCCACCCAGCACCCCTCGTCTCCTCGCCTCAGCGTATATCGATTCAGGTATATTTAATCGGATATAATAGGGGGACCGTTCGGGTATGTCAAATTGGATATAGTAAGATATCGGGGTGTGGCGTTAAGCGGGAGTTGGGAGTTCAGATGAAGATGCGGGAGTACGCGATGTTGGCGGCGCTCGCGCACCGTCCGAGGAGTGGGTACGACCTGAACAAGTGGTTCGACCGGAGTGCTAGCCACTTTTGCACGGCGGGCTACAGCAGCGTGTATCCGGCGCTCGCGATGTTCGAGCGGGAGGGATTGGTGGTGCACGAGACGGTGCCGGGGGAGCGGGGGCCGGAGCGGAAGGTGTACTCTGTGACGGGCAAGGGGAGGGAGGCCTTGCTCGGGTGGGCCGCGGAGCCGGCCGCCGATTCCGAGGTCCGAGACGAGCAGCTCGTGAAGGCCTTGAGCTATGGGATGCTGCCCGGCGGGGTGGCGCTGGGCCTGCTGGAGGGGGCGCGGGCGCGTCACCAGGAGAAGCTGGCGTACTACGAGGGGTTGATGCGCGGGCTCGAAGGTTCGCGGGAGCGGGGCGAGACCTCCCGGGAGGCGTACGTCGGTACGAAGCTGACCCTCATGCGCGGTATCGGCGCCGAGGAGAGCTACGTCCGGTGGTGCGATGAAGCCGCGAAACTTTTGGAGGGCGCGGCGGTCGGGGCGTAACCGGTCGGAGCGTAACCGGTCGGAGCGTAACCGGTCGGAGCGTAACCGGTCGGAGCGTAACCACGCGGGCGTAGCCGCGCGGGCGTCCCGCGTCGCTATGCTACAGTCTGGGTCGAGGGGTCGGAGACGCGGGAGGAGTACGCCTTGGACACCGAAAAGAGCGCGAAGGACCGCTGGCAAGAGGCCTACTCGAGGGCGTCCGAGCGCGACGCCGAGTTCTCGACCATGTCCGGCGTGCCGATCAAGGCGCTCTACACGCCAGAGGACGTCGAGGGCGACTACGACGAGAAGCTGGGGTACCCGGGCGAGTACCCCTATACGCGCGGCGTCTATCCGAACATGTACCGCGGCCGGTTGTGGACCGTCCGGCAGTTCGCCGGCTACGGGGACCCGGAGGAGACGAACAAGCGCTTCAAGTACCTGCTAGAGCACGGCCAGAACGGCCTCTCCGTCGCCTTCGACATGCCGACCCTGATGGGCCTGGACTCCGACTCGCCGCTCTCTCTGGGAGAGGTTGGTACGGAGGGTGTGGCCGTGGATTCCCTCGAAGACGTGGAGAAGCTCTTCGACGGTATACCTATGGGGGAGATCTCGACCTCCATGACCATCAACGCCCCAGCGATGGTGCTGCTCGCGATGTACGTCGTCGCCGCCGAGAAGCAGGGTGTGGCGCCGGAGGAGCTCGCCGGCACCAACCAGAACGACATCCTCAAAGAGTACATAGCCCAGAAGGAGTGGCTCTTCCCGCCCCACCCGTCCATGCGCGTCTTCAGGGACATGCTCGTCTACGCGACCGAGCACATGCCGAAGTGGAACACGGTGAGTATCTCCGGCTACCACATCCGCGAGGCAGGGAGTACGGCGGCGCAGGAGCTCGCCTTCACCCTGGCCGACGGCTTCGCCTACGTGGAAGCCGGCATAGAGGCTGGCCTGCACGTCGACGACTTCGCGCCACGCTTCAGCTTCTTCTTCAACTCGCACGTGGACTTTTTCGAGGAGATCTGCAAGTTCCGCGCCGCGAGGCGCATCTGGGCTACGGTCCTGCGGGAGAAGTACGGCGCCGAGGACGAGCGTTCCTTGAGGATGCGCTTCCACACCCAGACCGCCGGCGTCTCCTTAACGGCGCAGGAGCCGTACAACAACGTCGCGAGGACCGCCTTCGAGGCGCTCGCCGCCATCCTCGGCGGGACGCAGAGCCTCCACACCAACTCGCTGGACGAGGCGCTCGCTTTGCCGACAGAGGAGGCTGTGCGTATAGCGGTCAGGACGCAGCAGATCGCCGCCCTGGAGACCGGGGTGACGAACACCATAGACCCCTTGGGCGGGTCGTACTTCGTCGAGGCGTTGACCGACGAGTTGGAGCGGCAGGCCTACGAGTACTTCGGGCAGATAGACGAGATGGGTGGGATGATCGAGGCCATCGAGGCAGGTTTCCCGATGCGCGAGATCGCCGAAGCGAGCGCCCGCTACCAGCGCGAGCTCGAAGAGAAAAAGCGCCACATGGTCAACGTCACCATCTACGAGCCTAAGGAAGAGCAGGATGTCGAGACCCACCGCATAGACCCGGAGATCTCCCAGAGGCAGTTGGACAGGCTCAAAAAACTCAAGGAGAAGCGGGACAACGACCTCGTCCGGAAGCGCCTCGAAGATCTCAAGGAGTCCTGCCGCGGCGACGGGAACACGATGTACCCGATCATCGAGGCCGTGCGGGCCTACGCGACGGTCGGGGAGATAAGCTCCGCCATGCAGGAGGTCTTAGGGAGCTACCGCGAGACGCCGGTTATATAGCAGGAGCGATCAGCGAAGCAGGAACGACTGCTTCGCTGATCTTATTTTGCCAGCACCGTTTTGCTTGGGGTAAGCCACGATGCTGAACGTAGTTTCTCGGAGCCTCCATACATCGTTAGCCGAAGCGCAGGTCATACTGTGTGGATAGGGTTGCTCCAACGTCAAATGTGGTGACCGGGTCAAGCGCTAGGATACGGTGAAGTTGGCGATCTTCCTGTCGGAGAGCACTCGCTCAAGATGGGCGGAGCGGTAGCTACGATCACGTCGGATCATGGTGCGAGCGACGATCTCTTGCATTGTTGTCTCAAGCTCGAGGTAGTTCTCTAAGTAGCCTCTCGAGCACGTTGGATAGAATCGTACTCCTCTCGCGAGATGGAGATGAAGGGTGAGGGTCCGAGGACTCTCTTGGTTAGACCATATTCCATGCCCTCTCCTTAAGCTTGTCAGCTCTTTGGGGTGCGAGGTGGACCGCTCGCGACCTGTTTTTCGGACGGTCGATCCAGCGGGTGGGCGAGTTCGTCGCGGTAGAGCCGGGGGAGGAGGATCGCCGCGGCGGCGAAGAACGCCGGCAGGG
>CADCUW010000681.1 GCA_902805985.1 uncultured Rubrobacteraceae bacterium | reverse complement strand
ATCTCTCGGCCAGGGCCAGCGCCTCGTCCACCTTCTCCGGTTCGACGACGGCGAGCATTCGCTCCTGGGACTCGGAGATCATGACCTCCCAAGGCTCCATCCCGGCCTCGCGCCTGGGCACCTTCTCGACCTCGATGTCGATACCTACGCCCCCGCTCGCCGCCATCTCCGAGGCCGACGAGGTTATGCCCGCAGCCCCGAGGTCCTGCAGCGAGACGAGCAGGTCCTGCTCGAGCAGCTCCAGGCAGCACTCTATAAGCATCTTCTCGGCGAACGGGTCGCCCACCTGCACGTTGGACCTCTTCGACTCGGACTCTTCGGTCAGCTCGTCCGAGGCGAAGGTGGCGCCGTGGATGCCGTCGCGGCCCGTCTTCGACCCCAGCAGGACGACCGCATTACCTTCACCCGTCGCCCTCGAACGCATCAGGTCATCGACCCGGATGAGCCCTACGCACATCGCGTTGACGAGAGGGTTCCCCGAGTAGGCCGGCGAGAATTCGACCTCGCCGCCGACGGTCGGCACCCCGACGGCGTTGCCGTACCCGCCGATGCCGCGCACCACCTCGCGGAAAAGGTAGCGGTTGCGCTCCTCCTCCAGCGGCCCGAAGCGCAAGGAGTCGAGCAGCGCCACGGGCCTGGCGCCCATGGCGAGGATGTCGCGGATGATGCCGCCAACGCCGGTCGCCGCCCCCTCGTAGGGCTCGACGGCGGAGGGGTGGTTGTGGCTCTCTATCTTGAACGCGAGCGCCCAGCCGTCCCCGACCTCCACGACGCCAGCGTTCTCCCCGGGCCCCTGCAAGACCCTCGGCCCCTCGTTCGGGAAGCGCCGCAGCAGCGGGCGCGAGTTCTTGTAGCCGCAGTGCTCGCTCCACATCACGCTGAAGAGCGAGAGCTCCAGGTAGTTTGGCTCCCGTCCCATGAGGTCCAGGATGCGGCCGTACTCCCACTCCGAGAGGCCAAGAGCCGTGTATGTCTCCTGAATATTCAGACCCCCGCCCCCACCATCACGGAGCGCAGGATCCTCAGACCCTCCTCCGAGCCCAAAGACGGGTCCGAAACGCGCTCCGGGTGCGGCATGATCCCGACGACGTTCCGACCCTCGTTGCACACACCGGCTATGTCGTTCGCCGACCCGTTCGGGTTCTCCAGGTAGCGCATCACCACCCGGCCCTCCTCCTCGAGACGCGCCAGCGTCTCCGCGTCCGCGAAAAAGTTCCCCTCGTTGTGGGCGACGGGGAGGGTAAGCTCCTCCCCACCCTCGCACCCTGCGGTCCAGGGCGTCTCCGTCGTCTCGACCCGCACCCGCACACGGTCGCAGACGAAGCGCATGTGCGTGTTCTGGAGAAGCGCCCCCGGCAGCAGGTGCGCCTCGCAGAGCACCTGGAACCCGTTGCAGACGCCGAGGACCGGGCCGCCTTCTGCGGCAAACTCCTCCAGCGGTCCCATCACGCCCGCGAAGCGGGCTATGGCGCCGGGGCGTAGGTAGTCGCCGTAGGAGAACCCGCCTGGCACGATCACGGCGTCCACCCCCTTGAGGTCCGCCTCGGCGTGCCACAGCTCGACCGGCGCAGCACCCATCCTCTCGACGGCGTAGAGCGCGTCCCGATCGCAGTTGCTTCCCGGGAAGACGGTCACCCCGATCCTCACGAGACCACCTCCCACTCGTACTCCTCGATGGTGGGGTTGGAGAGCAGCCGCCGGCACATCGCGTCCACCTCGTCCGCGCTCTCGACCTCCATCTCGATCAGACGCCCGATGTGAACGGTCTTTACACCCCCAAACCCCAGAGCCGGAAGCGCCCCGCGAACGGCTTCGCCCTGGGGATCTAGAATCCCCTCTTTGGGACGGACCAGGACCCGGATCTTCAAGGTTCTAGGCTCTGAGGCTCCAGGGTTTGAGGTGTCAGGCATCAAATCTCGGCTCCTGGGTCGGAGATCGTAACCGGGAGCGTCCCGCAGATGACCGGGGTACCGCGTCGTTTCGTCGTCAAGCGTCGTCCTCCGGATCTGTACCTGGAGCCTTGAGCCTCGAACCCCCGTGGTAACCCGGCGAAGCATCTCCGCGTAGGCCTCCTCCATCCCGCCGAGGTCCCTCCGGAAGCGGTCCTTGTCCAGCCGCTCGCCGGTCTCCTTGTCCCAGAAGCGGCAGGTGTCCGGGGAGATCTCGTCGGCCAGCATGA
>CADCUW010000680.1 GCA_902805985.1 uncultured Rubrobacteraceae bacterium | reverse complement strand
GGGGGAAAGAAGCGCGTCCACATGCCCTCCATCAGGAACAGGTCCCTCTGCCTGGCGAGCCCGACGAGCCTGCGGGCCTCCGCGGCGTTCACGGTGAAAGGCTTCTCGCAGAGCACGGCCTTGCCGGCCCGCAGGCAGAGCTCCGCGTTCTCGGCGTGGAAGGGGTGGGGGGTTGCGACGTAGACGACGTCCACGTCGGGGTCAGCGGCGAGCTTCTCGTAGCTCGGGTAGGCGCGGGCGAAGCCGTGGGCTTCGGCGAAGCGGTCGGCGGAGTCCCCGGAGCGGGAGCCCACCGCGAGCCTCTCGGCCTCCGGCAGGGCGGCGAGGGCCTCGGAGAACCGGCCGGCGATGCTGCCGGCGCCGATGATCCCCCAGCGCACCCGGCTCACGGGCGGCCCGCCGAGTGGTGCGCATCTGCGGTGTGGGGTGGTTTCACGTATCCCATCATAGGCCCCGCAAGAAGGAGCGGCCAGAGCACGATCAGACGAGGCCGGAAGTCGTACCCCGCGGCGGCCGCCTCGACGCCGTGGCTCCGGCGTCCTGTCGCACGAAGTCGCCCCCCGGTAGACGGGCTACCAGGGGGCAGCGGCTCAAAGGCTAGAGACTACTTGACCTTGCCGAAGATAAGGACGCCCTTCTCCGTGTCCCAGTAGATCGTCTCCGCATCGTGTATGAGGTCCCTCAGCAGCTTGCCGTCCTCCGCGGTCGGCATGATCATCGCCTCTTCGGCGCCGTTATCCAGGATAAACTGGTAGGAGAACTTGCCTTGCTGAAGGTCCCCCTGGTTGCTCCAGTTGGAGTGTATGTCGGTTACCTGCCGGACCTTGATGGTCGCTTCGGTGTTCTGCTCGCTCACGAGCGCCTCCTCCTCGTCGGTTGCTCGAACACAACGCTCTTACCCGGCCTCCCACCCCGCAAACCCGACCGCAGCCGCCCCGCCTTCAGCGTCCGGGTGCGCCACCAAACCGACGGCGCTCCCGAACCGAGAAGCGCAGGACGGGTTATGCTTGGCACACAGGAATGGCGAGGGCTAAGGGAGGCGCGGAGGATGAAGGCCCTGGCGAAGGCGATGCTTCTGGCCCTGGTGCTGGCCGCGGGCGCGATCTCCGCCACCCCTTCCCCGGCGCAGGCCGAGACGCGGTGGCAGCCCGCCCCGGGCACGAGCTGGCAGTGGCAGCTCTCCAGCCGGCCCGAGACCCTGCTCGACGTGGACGCCTACGACCTCGACGGCTTCGACACCAGCAAGGCGACGGTCGACAGGATCCACGCCAACGGCGGCAAGGCCATCTGCTACATAAGCGTCGGCAGCTGGGAGAACTGGCGGCCGGACAAGGGGCGGTTCCCCAAGCGCGTCCTCGGCAGGGACTACTACGGCTGGTCCTGGGAGAAGTGGCTCGACATAAGAGATCTCGACGCCCTCGCCCCGATCATGGAGGCCAGGATGGACGTGTGCAAGGAGAAGGGCTTCGACGCCGTGGAGCCGGACAACATGGACGGCTACCAGAACAGGACGGGCTTCAAGATCACCTACGCCCAGCAACTCCGCTACAACACGTTCCTGGCCGAGGCCGCCCACGAGAGGGGCCTCGCGATCGCCATGAAGAACGACCCCGACCAGGTCAGGGACCTCGTCGACCTCTACGACTTCGCCATAACCGAGGACTGCTTCGAATGGAGATGGTGCGGCGAGATGAGCCCGTTTATCGAGAACGGCAAGGCCGTGCTCGCCGCCGAGTACACCGATACGGGAGCGAAGCTGGCCCGCTTCTGCCCGAGAGCGAAAGCGCTAGGGTTCGACGCCATCCTGAAGAGGCGCAACCTCGGCGCCTGGCGCAGGGGTTGCTAGCAAAAGGCTCTGAGGCTCCAGGTGTTAGGTTTGAGCCCACCTACCCGGCCCGAAGCCGAACCCAGGACTCGTCGAACCCGAAAGCGTCCCCGGGCACCGGTTGGCGCCAAAAACCTGAAGCCTGAGACCTCAAAACCTCAGAACGGCACCGAGATAAACGGGGATGAGTGGTCCGGGGCGGTTGCGAGGACTCTCTCGGCGTCTTCGCGGGGCATGCGGCGTCCCTCCGCCTCGAGCATCATCGGCACGAGGGTGACGTCGCCCACCATGGCTATGCCGGTGATCTCCTCGTAGGAGAGGACGAAGGAGACGGCGGCGTCTACGTGCTCCTGGCGGTCGAAGG
>CADCUW010000679.1 GCA_902805985.1 uncultured Rubrobacteraceae bacterium | reverse complement strand
CTCCGGCATTCTCTCCGCGCTCTTCCGGCGCGAACGGACGGGCGAGGGCGCTGTGCTGGAGGTCTCGATGCTCGAAGCCCTCGGGGAGTGGATGGGCTTCCCCGCGTACTTCGCCGGCTACGGCGGCGAGGAGCCGAAGAGGAGCGGCGCGAGCCACGCCGCCATAGCCCCATACGGCCCGTTCGCGTGCGCGGACGGCCAGACCGTCTTTCTCGGCATCCAGAACGAGCGGGAGTGGAAGAGCTTCTGCGAAGAGGTGTTGCGGCGCGAAACCATGACCGAAGACGAGCGCTTTTGCACCAACACGAAGCGTGTCGAGAACAGGGAGGCCCTCCACGCCGAGATAGATGGAATCTTCTCCGGCCTATCTTCAGAGGAGGCGGTCGAGCGTCTGGAGGCGGCCGGCGTCGCGAACGCCAGGATGAGGACCATGCGCGGGTTTCTGGACCATCCGCAGCTGGAGGCCAGGGACCGCTGGCGCGAGTTCGGCTCGCCGGCAGGTCCGCTACGGGGCCTGAAGCCGCCGGCGACCCTCGAAGGCGTCGAGCCCGCGATGGCGCCCATCCCGGCGGTCGGGGAGCACACGGAGAGCATCCTGCGCGGGCTCGGCTACGACGAAGCCGGGATCTCCTCCCTCAAACAGAGCGGCGCCACGTAGTCCCGACTAGGTTTCGCGAGACCCTCCTGAAGCCCGGAACCTCAGAGCCTCTCTAGCGAATATGCCCGTCGATCAGTTGCGCGAGCATGCCCTCGACGGCGCCGCGCTCGGCGTCGGAGCGGGTCACGGTGAGGCGGGAGACGCGCTCGTTCATCTCCAGGGCCGACTCGAGCAGGCCCCCGATGCCGCCGGCCCTGCGGTCGAGCTCGACGAGCACCTCGAGCGCGTCGTCGCCGCGGAGCTTGAAGACGAGCTCCAGCTCCTCTAGGCGCCCGGCGTAGCGCCCGCCGGGCCTGAACTCCAACTGCTGGACGAAGGGGAGCGGGGCGCCCTTGCGCGGGTCGTACTCGTTCTCCGCCTGGCGCAACGCGAAGCCGAGGTTCTGGGCTGCGCTCAATACCGCCTGCTGCAGGGGGTGGGGGGAGACCTGGATGCCGTCGGCGTCGCTGGGGTCGATGGCGCCGGATATGTCCAGCCCCGTGTGTACGGTGACACCCTGGTGCCCTACCGAGAGCGGCGTCTCGAAGGGCAGCCGGAACGAGAACGGCACCGCCCTCTCCTCCCCGGCCCCTATCCGCATCCTGCCGGCGATCTCGTGCTGGATCAGGGTGTGCTCGTGGGTCGAGTCGTCGTGCTTGTAGCGGGTGGAGACGGCCAGGTAGATGCGGTTGAACTCCTGCTCGTCGCCTCCGCCCACGACGTGCGTCTCCCCGCTCACCTCGCCCCCGGGAACGAACGAGTCCGCGTGCAGCCGGGTGTCAACCCTCGCCCCGCCCACGCCGATGCTGCTCAACAGCTTCTTGAACACAAGACCACCTCCCGCTCGGAGAAAACCACACCCCATACTCGCACGACCGCACACCCGCCTCAACAAGACCCAGGTCCGAGAGATTGCGAGTCCTCGACGCCCTTCCGGGCCGCGAATCCTCGCCCAGAGACGCGCACCGCGCCCCTGAAGCCTGTGACACCTGGAGCCTAAAATCCCTATGAAGCCGGCTTGTGTCCGGCCAGGACGTCTTCGTTCTCCAGGATGCCGAGCATCTCGGCGGCGGTGTCCTGGTCGGTGATCAGGACGTTCAGCAACCCCGCCCGTACGGCCCCGATGTTCGCCAGGGCCTTGCCGGGCCCGCCGCTGACGCCGATGCGGTTTGGGATGGCCCGCATCTCCTCGAACCCTATGGCTATGGTGCGCCGGTTCATCTCCAGCGGGACCCCGGTGCCGTCGCGCGCGAAGTAGGAGCCGCAGATGTCACCGACCGCCCCCCGCGCCCGGATGTTCTCCAGGTCCGAATCGTCGAGGTACCCGGTGCGGTACTGCCCCGAGCGGCGGTCTATGGTGCCGACCGAGACCACCATGCTATCCGCCGCCCGGGCCACCTCCAGGGTCGCCCGGATGTGCGGGTCGCGCAGCAGGCCGTCCCGCACGAGGGCGCTGGCGACCAGCATGGGGGCGTGCAGGTAGTGAGCCCGCGCTCCCAAGGTGTCGGCCAGCCGGGCTGTGATGGAGACGCCGTCGAGCTCGGCTATGGACCCGCCGATGC
>CADCUW010000678.1:391-2201 GCA_902805985.1 uncultured Rubrobacteraceae bacterium | reverse complement strand
TGCGGTAACGCGTCAGGTAGCGGGACCAGGCCTCCTCGACCCTGCGGCGCCACGAGGCGTCGTCGCGCAGGCGTATCAGGGGGTCGTATCCGGGGTGGCGCTCGTCGAACTGCAGGGCCAGGTGGTAAGGATTGCGGTCCGTGAGTCGTTTCATCAGGACGGCCGTGGAGCTCTCGGGTTTAGAAGAATCCTCCAGGAGCACGAAGGCGCCGGCGTCGTCCTGCTCGGAGAGCTTGTCGAACGTCACGGTTCCTTCCTGGACGGCGTCCTGGACCGCGCGGAGAAACATCACCGCAGGTATTCGCAGCGCGTGGTGGCCGTAGACGTTGGAGTGGATGAGGTACCTGGAGAAGATCAGGGACTGCAAGGACCCAGCGCCCTCCTCGTCGAGGGTCAGGACCGCCCGGTTCTCCTGGCCGACGATCCTCAGGTGCTCGATCAGGGGCAGCGCCTCCACGAGGCCGAAGGGAACCCTCGCCCCCCGGCCGTCCCGGATGAGGGAGTCGAGGGCGCCGACGTTCAGGGGGCCGAAGAGGATATCGCGCAGGAGGTGTTCGGTCGGGGTCAGGCCGCGCGGGGGGGTGTCCCCGCGGGAGACGAGACGGAAGACGTTGTGGGGCTCGAGGTCCCAGTCGCTTCGGAGAACCTTGGCGACCTCGGTGTGCTCGATCCAGCGGCGGCTCAGCTCCTTGAAGCTCGGCGCCCCGGGGAGGGCTATTCCCTCGACGGCGCCCGAGTACGGGTATCGTCCCACGTTCAGGAGGAGTGCCGCGGCCAGGGCACCCTGCACGTCCCTGTCCTCCAGGTAGGCGCCTGTGTCCACGATCCTCCTGAGCGTCAGGCTCGCGAGGTGGTAGGTGCCGATGGCGTGATCCAGGCGCGTGTGGCGGGCCCTCGGAAACGCGGCGAAGGTGAGACCGAGTTGGCTCAGGCTCGCGAGGCGTTGCATCGCTCCGGTCTCGAGCAGGGCCCTCACGGACCTGTCAGTGGGGACGTCCCCCCAGATTACGTCCCGGATTCTCCTCCCGGAGCCCCCGAAGAACTCCCCGACCGTTCCGCTCACAGACGCTCCTGGTTGCCTGGACCCGCCCATTCTAACCAAAACGACCCCGCACGCGCTGAACGATGCTTCTGGTACCCGGTCGGTGTAACATTGTTCTCTAACGAGAGAGGGGTAGCCATACACGCCGAAGAAGTCGAGAGCCTGCGCGGGGAATCCGTTATCCTCCGGCCGCCGCGCGAGTCGGACGTGGAGGCCGCCTACTCCTGGGACCGCGACCCCGAGCTCGCCGCCTGGAACGGCCGCTCCCCGATCAAGATCTCCTTCTCCGCAGCCCGCAGGGACTACCTGGCACGCTGGGAGGACCGCTCGGTCAAGACGTTCATCATCGAGGCTGAAGGGGATCCCATCGGCATGGCGACCCTCTACGACTTCCGCAGGGGCGGCTGCGAGCTCGGGATCAAAATAGGCCCCGACGACCTGCGCGGCCGGGGCATCGCGAGCGAGGCCGTCGAGCTCCTCGTCGAATACGTCTTCGACACCCTTGGCCTCGAAAACGTCCGGGGCTCGACCCTCTCCCACAACCACCGCATGCAGCGCGTCTTCGAGAAGAACGGCTTCGAGAGGACCGGCGATGGCACCCTCCTGAGCCGCTACGACAACCGCCGCTACACAGAACTCTTCTACGAGCGTCGCCGCGGGGAGTAGGGTCGGGCGTCCTGATAGCGACCGGTCCCGGCCGCGGCACCCGCGGGTGTCTCTCGCACGTCACCAACAGGCGCGCCGGCGACAAGACCCAAAATGGCCGCA
>CADCUW010000678.1:0-372 GCA_902805985.1 uncultured Rubrobacteraceae bacterium | reverse complement strand
GCCAGAAGGTTTTGATGTCCCCGAGTCGCTGGAGACCGGAGCGTTCCGCCTCCGTCCGATCACGGTTCACGACGTCGTAAAGGATTACGATGCGGTCATGGCGAACCGCGAGCACTTGTGGAGCCTCTTCGGCGAAGCGTGGGGCTGGCCGACCGAGGACCTGACGCTGGAGCAGGACCTTATCGACCTCGGCTGGCACCAGAAGGAGTTCCAGATGCGCTCCTCCTTCGACTATGCCGTGATGAGCCCGGACGAGAAGCGTCTCCTCGGCTGCGTCTACGTGGACCCGCCCGAGAAAGCCGGCTACGACGCCGAAGTCCACTACTGGGCCCGTCGCGACGGGCCGGAGCAGGGTCTGGAGGAAGAGCTGGC